>NZ_JAVRFL010000042.1:0-61636 GCF_031845925.1 Micromonospora reichwaldensis
CCGCCCCGCCCCGCCCCGCCCCGCCCCGCCCCGGCGATCATGCAGTTGTGGCGGGCGGAATGCCAATATTTGCCCCTTTCGTCAGGCACCACAAGTGCATGATCGACCCGTCCTGCCAGGTGCCGCTGCCTTGCTACGGGCCACGAGTCGGCATTCTTGGGGAGTGCCCGTTCCTACCTCCAAACTGGACACAGTCGTCTCGGCGTCGTACATGATGTTCTGCCTGCACTCCCACGGTGCGAACGCGCAGCGGGATCATTCGGAAGCAGGGCGACTGGCCTTCGCTGACGGAGTCGGGTTCGCCGCCAGCGCCGTCGGGGTGCGTACAGCAACCGAGGTCAGCCGGGCTTTCGTGTCGGTGGAGGCCTGGTCACGGATGCCGTGGATCCTGCCGGAGCAGCGCCCGTTCGACTTCGCCTTCGAGGGGGTCCTGGACTTCCCGGATAACTGTTGGCGCATCCACGAGTCGCACGACCACCCTGTCGTGCGCGGCATCGAACTGCCGTCGGGTGCGGGCCGATACGGCGCGCGGGTGATCGCCTACAACCACAACGAGGTCCTCGACCGGTTCGAGATGGCGCAGGCTGGCACGGAGAAGTTCGCCGCCGCATTGGACAAGATGGGACGGCTCATTCCCGAGGCGGCGGAGCGGTACCAGATCCAGCTGTGGCCGCTAGGGCGGCAGGGTTAGACCCACCGCGGGTACCGCCAAGGCTGCCCTGACCACGAACTACGCCCCCGTCGAGCACCCCGGTCCAGATCAGGAGGCGAAGAGCGCCGCGATCGTGGAGATGATGTAGGCAGGGCGGCGGTACAGGTCCAGGTCGGTGAAGTAACGCATGCGCCAGCCATGGGCGGCGAGCCAGTTCATGCGGGAGCGGTCGTGGCGGAGGCGCTCACGGTCGAGGTGCGAACTCCCGTCGTACTCGATGCCGATGCGACGCTTCCGATAGCCGAGGTCCAGCCGGTAGAGGCAGATGCCGTCTTCGTCCCGCACCCACAGTTGGGGATCCGGAGCGGGCAATCCGCCGTCGACCAGCAGGAGCCGGAGCTGACTCTCCTGGCGGCATTCCGCCCTGGGGTCCGCGAGGTCGATCAACTGTCGCGCCTGGCACACGGCTCGGAGCCGGGCATGCCGCGTCACCTCGGCCCGGAGTTGGTCAGGCCGACAGGCACCCACGCGCAGGCACCGATCGAGCAGCGGCAGGGCGTTCATCCGATGCAGCGACCTGGCCAGATCGACAGCGCATCGGGCCGCAGGCGCGCAAGGTACCCCTTCCAGCAGAACCGGCTCCTGGACCGGCAGCACGGACTCGTGCGTCACGACGCCCCGGATACGAGGTACGACGAGCCCGGCCGGCACGATCACGTGGACGTCGTCGCTGGTCTCGGCTCCGAAGCCGTGCAGCCGGGCGCCGGTCTGAAAGCCGACCACGACCCCGTTCGGCAGCCTCCTGAAGATCGCCGTCAGTTGCTGGCCTCGGTCGACCGTTGGACCGTAGACGCCCCTCGACAGCCGGTGGATACGCCCCGTGTCGACGCTCCGTCTCACCTGCGCCCGACTCAGCCCCACGGAGATCAGCTCCGGATACCGGTACAGCCCCTCTGCCATGACAAGTCACCCTGCCGAGCGCGCCCCACTCGCACCACCCGCCCTGATGCCCCCTGTGGACAACGCCCCCTCTGTGGAAAACCCCCACCTCACCCCTGGTGCGTGCTAGCCCGAGCGGCCCCGGCTCCACGACCGACGTGACGGCAACGCCACTCGCCCCTCGTACGGCGGGCTGCACGCGCACACAGCTCCGTCGATCATGCACTTGTGGTGACCAGAACGCCCGCATTCACACCTTTCGCGGGGCACCACAACTGCATGATCGACCGCGCGGGGCAGGGCGGGCGGGGCGGGGCGGGCGGGGCGGGGGTTATGGGGTTCTTTTGGGTCGGCGCGTTCGTAGGGTGGCGGGGAGCACCAGGAGCAGCGCGAGCAGGAACATGGCGGTGCCGATGACGTTGACCTGCGGCGGGATGCCCCGCTGGGCGGCGCCCCAGACGTACATGGGGAACGTGACGGTGGTGCCGGCGTTGAAGTTCGTGACGATGAAGTCGTCGAAGGAGAGCGAGAACGCGAGCAGCGCGGCGGCCACGATGCCGGGCAGCGCCAGCGGCAGGGTGACCCGCCGGAAGGTCTGCCACTCGCTCGCGTAGAGGTCCATGGCGGCCTCCTCCAGCCGGGGGTCCATCCCGGCCAGCCGCGCCCTGACGGTGACCACCACGAACGACAGGCAGAACATGACGTGCGCGACGACGACGGTCCAGAAGCCCTGCGGCACCCCGGCGGAGACGAAGAGGGCCAGCAGCGAGGTGCCCATCACCAGTTCGGGGGTGGCCATCGGCAGGAAGATCAGCACGTCGATCGCGGAACGGCCACGGAACCGGTGCCGCGCCAGCGCGAACGCCATCAGGGTGCCGAGCACCGTGGCGACCACGGTCGCGATGAAGCCGATCTGGACGCTGCGCACCACCGCGTCGCACATGTCGGAGGTGGCGCACGGGTTGCGCCAGTTGTCGAGGGTGAACTCGTCGAAGTCGTACGACAGGCGGCTGGAGGGGCGGTTGAAGGAGAGCGCGGCGACCACGGCGATCGGCAGGAGAAGATAGCCGAGCACCAGCAGCGCCACGCCCACCATCCAACGATCGGCCAGCCAGCGGAAGATCCGCGCACTCACGGTGCCAACCTCTCGCTCGCGACTGCGGGGCTCCGCTGCGCTGCACTCCTCGCGCTCACAGGACCTTCTCCGGGCCGGTCCGGCGCAGGTAGCCGAAGACCACCGCGAGGATCGCCGCCATCAGCAGGAACGACAGCGCCGCGCCCTGCGGGTGGTCCAGCCGGACCAGGAACGCCGAGTCGATGACGTTGCCGATCATGTACTCGTTGGGGGTGCCGAGCAGTTCGGCGTTGATGTAGTCGCCGCTGGCCGGGATGAAGAACAGCAGCGTGCCGGCGACCAGGCCGGGCGCGGACAGCGGCAGGGTGACCCGGCGGAAGGTCCGCAGCGGGCCGGCGTAGAGGTCGCCGGCCGCCTCCAGCAGCCGGGGGTCGAGCCGCTCCAGGCTCGCGTAGAGGGGCAGCACCAGGAAGGGCAGGAAGTTGTACGTCAGGCCGAGCACCACCGCGACGGGGGTGGCCAGCAGCCGGCCGTCGGGGGCGAGCAGGTGCACGTCGCGTAGCAGCCCGACGAGCCAGCCGTTGTCCGACAGGATGGTCTTCCACGCCAGCGTGCGCACCAGGAAGCTGGTGAACATCGGCGCGACCACGCAGACCAGCAGCAGGTTCTTCCACCGGCCGGCCTTGCGGGCGATGGCGTACGCGAGCGGGTAGCCGGCCAGCAGCGCCAGCACCAGCGCGGCGCCCGCGTAGCCGAAGGACCGCCCGAACTGCGGCCAGTACGCGGCGAGCGCGTCCGGGTAGTTGCCGAAGGCCCACGTCATGGCGTACCCGGTGGCGAGCGAGCCGGCGGGGTCGTAGAGGCTGGCGGCGGCGAGTTGGAGCAGCGGCACCGCGAAGAAGACGAGCAGCCACGCCGCCGCCGGCAGCAGCAGCAGGTACGGCAGGAGCCGGTGCCGCCCGGGCGGGCGGGGTGGCCCGGGTGCCGACGGCTGGGCGGCACCGGTGGGCGGGCGCGCGGGGGCGCTCACGAGGGTGCGCCGACCGGCTCGTCCCGCGCCGGCGCGCTCCGGTCCTGCCCACCGGCTTCCCGGGGCAGCAGGAAGGCGTGCCGTGGCTCCCAGTACGCCGCCGCCTCCGCGCCCACCGGCAGCGGACGGGCGGCGCCGCTGTTGGCCACGAACGCGGTCAGCTCGCCGCCCCAGCCGGTGCGCAGCAGGTACTGGGTGCTCACCCCCACGTAGGAGGCGTCGGTGACGATCCCGGTGACGTGCTGGCATCCGGCGGGGACCTGGTCGACGGAGTCGACCAGGTGCAGCTTCTCCGGGCGTACGCCCAGGTGGACCGGCCCCCGGTCGACCCGGGCCCGGCCGGCGGGCACCGAGAAGCGACGGCCGTGCGCCGACACCGCCACCTCGTCCCCGGTCGCGCCGGCCGCCTCGCCGGCGAGCAGGTTGGACTGGCCGAGGAAGTTCGCCACGAACGCCGTGGCCGGGTACTCGTAGAGGTCGGCGGGGGCACCGAGCTGCTCGATCCGCCCGGCGTTCAGCACCGCGACGGTGTCGGCCATCGTCATGGCCTCCTCCTGGTCGTGGGTGACGTGCACGAACGTGAGGCCGACCTCGGTCTGGATCCGCTTGAGTTCGAGCTGCATCCGCCGGCGCAGCTTCAGGTCGAGCGCGCCGAGCGGCTCGTCCAGCAGCAGCACCTGCGGGCGGTTGACGAGGGCGCGGGCCAGCGCGACCCGCTGCTGCTGCCCGCCGGACAGCTCGGCGGGCCGGCGGTGGCCGTGGTCGTCGAGCTGCACCAGCGCGAGCATGCCCATGACCTCGTCGTCGACGGAGCGGATGCCCCGCCGGCGCAGGCCGAACGCCACGTTCTCGAAGACGTCCAGGTGCGGGAAGAGCGCGTAGCTCTGGAAGACGGTGTTCACCGGCCGCTTGTACGGGCGCAGCCGGGTGACGTCCCGTTCGCCCAGCAGCACCTGCCCGCCGGTCGGCTCCTCCAGGCCGGCGATCATCCGCAGCGTGGTGGTCTTGCCGCAGCCGGACGGGCCGAGCAGGGCGAAGAACGAGCCCTGCGGGACGGTCAGGCTGAGGTCGTCCACCGCGGTGACGCCGCCGAACCGCTTGGTGAGGTGCGCCAGCCGCAGGTCGCCGGCCGGGGTCCCATGTCCCGCAGTCGTGGCACCCATCCCGCTCACGCCCCGATGACCCGCTGGAACTTGCTCTCGTACTCGCGTTCCTGCTTCTCGTCCAGCGCCATGAAGACCGCCGTCCTGGCGAGCATGGCGGCGTCGGGGAAGATGAGCGGGTGGGCGGCCAGCGCCGGGTCGATCTTCTCCATCTCGGCCTGCGCCCCCTGGACGGGGCAGATGTAGTTGACGTACGCCGCGAGCCGGGCGGCGACCGCCGGCTGGTAGTAGTAGTCGACGAGTTGCTCGGCGTTGCCCTTGTGGGTGGCCCTGTTCGGCACCAGCATGTTGTCCGACCAGAGCATCGCCCCGGACTCGGGCACCACGAATTTGATCTTGTCGTCTTCGAAGCCGAGCTGGATGGCGTCGCCGGACCAGCCGATGCAGGCCGCGATGTCGCCCTTGGCGAGTGCCGGCGCGTAGTCGTTGCCGGTGAACCGACGGATCTGGCCCGAGTCGACGGCCTTCTTCAGCTTGGCGAGCGCTTCGTCGAACTGGGCGTTGCTGAAGTACGCCGGATCGTGGCCGTTCGACTGGAGCAGCAGGCCCATGGTGTCGCTCATCTCGGCCAGCGCGGTCACCCTGCCCTTGAGGTCGGGGCGGATGAGCAGCTCGTCGACCGTACGGATCTCCTTGGTGACCCGGCCGTTGTAGGCGAGACCGGCCAGGCCGGACTGCCACGGGACGGCGAGGTGGTCGGAGGGGTCGAAGGAGCGGTTGCGCAGCGAGGGCAGCAGGTTGGCCTGGACGTTGGGCAGCTTCGACTTGTCCAGCTTCTGGATCCAGCCGAGCCGGATCATCCGCGCCGCCAGCCAGTCGCTGAGGACCATGATGTCCCGCCCGGTGGGCTGGCACCCCGCGAGCTGGTGCTGCACCTTGCCGAAGAACTCCCTGTTGTCGTTGATGTCCTCGGTGTAGGTGACCCGGATGCCGCTCTTGGCGACGAACGCGTCCAGGGTGGGCCGCTTGGCGGTGTCGGCGTCGTCCACGTCCATGTACTGCGGCCAGTTGGAGAACGTCAGCGTCTTCTCGGTGCCGGACAGGTCCTCGCTGACGCAGCCGGCCTCCGTCTGGGTGGCGGCCCTGGTGCCGCAGCCGGCCAGGGAGCCGCCCGCCGCCAGCAGTGCCGCCGAGCCGAGGGCGCCGGTCAGCAGCCCACGCCGGGTGAGGGGCCGGAGGGGAGTTCGCATGTGACGACTCCTCTGGGTCATCGTCGGCGGGCAGGTGGGAGTGGCGCGCCGACGGGACGTCAGGTGCGGTGAACGACAGATAGTGGCATGGGCCGACGGCGACGACGGACGGCGGGTATCAGCGTGCGCGAAGGGCGATGACGCGACCACATCCTGCTCGACCACGGGAGCGATGCGGATCGTCGCGGGAGCGGTGCGGACCGTCGCGGTGACGGCCCTGTCCCGCCAGTGCGGCGTCCGTCTGCCTCCCGCTGCGGCAGGCGTACGCCTGGGGCACCGCCCCGATCAGCCGGCGCGCCCGTGCCGGCCGGCGGACCCGACGAACGCCCGCCAGGCGTCCGGCGCGAAGGTGAGCACGCCCCCGGCGCGGTCCTTGCTGTCCCGCACGAGCACCCGACCGGGCAGGTTGTCGGCCACCTCGACGCAGTTTCCACCGTTGTTGCTGCTGCGGGTCGCGGTGCGCCAGCGGGCGTCGGTCATGTCCATGTCGTCGCCACTTCCCCGATCAGCTCGATCGACTGCCGTCGCGGCAGCGCCTCACCCGCGACGCTCTCCCATCTCGTGCCCAGGCTAGCAACGTCGGCACTCTCGGTCACCACCTGACCGCGAAGCTGGTTGTCCACATAGGCCGTCTCAGCACCGTCGGGGAGGCGAATGAGGGCGAACGGCCCGGCGAGCCCCGTGTGCCACGGCGTCCCGGCGGGGATCACCCGCACCTGCACGTGCTCCTGCGCGGCGATTGCCAGCAGGTGGGCCAGCTGCCCGGCCATCACCGCCCGCTCCCCCACCCGCCGGCGCAGCACCACCTCGTCGATCACGGCGACGAGCTGGGGCGGGGCGTCCCGGGCCAGGATCGCCTGCCGGGCCAGCCGGCCGCCCACGATCTCGTCCACCTCGGCCGCCGGGAGCAGGCCGCCGGTCGCCAGCACCGCGCGGGCGTACCCCTCGGTCTGGAGCAGGCCCGGCACCAGCGATGGTTCGTAGGACCTGATCGAGACGGCGTCCTGCTCCAGCTCGGCCCACGGCCGGAACCACGGCAGGTCACGGCGGCGGAACGGCTCGGGCCACAGCTCGGCGGCGTCGCGCCCGAGGACCTCGGCGACGGCGATCCGGGTCCTGGGGTGCGGGATCCGCCCCGAGGCGAGCCACCGCCCCGCCGTCTTCGGGTCGACGCCCACCTTCTCCGCCAGCGACTCGGCGGTCTCGCCGTTCTCGGCCATCGCCACCCGAAGTACCTCGTTCACCATCCGACCTCCCGCGCCCGCGATCACACTGGGGCGCACGGTAGCCACGCAGCGTGCCCTTGTCGTGGCGCTGCCGGCGTGTCGCGGCGGGATCTGTTTCGCGCATCCGAGGTGGCCGACGACCGCCCGGAAAAGGCCCTGGACATGCCTGCGCGGCTGCACACGGAACGGGTGGGGCGCAACGGTCCGGTCCCTGCCGCCCGCACCTCGGCCGGCAGGCGGCCGAGTCAGCGCGGACGCCTCGGCGCCCCGCGACCTCGGCCGGAGCGGCGGGTCAGTGGTTCGGGGGGATGACGCGGAGGTGGCCCCGGCGGCCCGTCTGGGGGGTCGAGTTGACGGTCTGGTCGTCCTCGGGCGGGCGCGGAGCCACCGGGCGGGCGGCCTCGCGGACGGCCTCGGCGAGGGCGACCAGATCGTCGGTGGTGGGCGGCGGGGGCTCGAACTCGCCCTCGTGCCGGACCACGTCCCAGCCGCGCGGCGCCGTCAGGCTCCGGGCGTGCGGTTCACAGAGGTCGTACGTGTGCGGCTCGGCGAACGCCGCCAGGGGGCCGACCACCGCTGTCGACTCGTTGTAGACATAGGTCAGCGTGGCGACCGCTTGCCGGGGGCAGCCGTTACGGGAGCAGCGCCGTGGTGACCTCACGGCGGCAGGGTATCTCCATTACCGGGTCCGGCGCACTGCTTCGCGTTGCGACACGCCCGTCACGGTGATCACAATTCGGCCGGTTGCGCGCCGGCCGGCCGCCGGGCGGGCGAGCGCCACCCCGCGGATGCCGACCGCGCCGCGCCGCGCCAGCGGCGCTGCCGCAGGCCAGGTCGGTGCGGGCGCTAACCTTTCCTCATGACGAGCCCGGAACACCGCCGCCCCGGCCCCGGCCGGCGCGCCCACCGCGACCGGCACGGGCGCGGCCTGCGCGGGCGGCTGGTGCCGGCGACGGTGCCGTTGGCGCGGACGAAGGCGGAGATCTTCGACGACCTGGTGCTGGACACGGTCGAGACCCTCGAACGGCGGTTCGCCAAGGAACTGGCCGGGGTCGAGTTCGCTGTGGAGGACGTTCCGCCGGACCTCAACGTCTACGACTCCGATGTGCTGGAGGACGGCGAGGTGCCGCTCGCCCGGCTGCTGCCGGGTCGCCCCGGCCGGCAGGAGGTGCCCCCGCGGATCGTGCTCTACCGCCGGCCGTTGGAGTTCCGTGCGATGGACCGCGAGGACCTCGCGGATCTCGTGCACGACGTGATCATCGAACAGGTGGCCAATCTGCTCGGGATGGACCCCGACGAGTTGGCCTGAGCCGGGCGGCCCCCACCGCCCCGGCCCGGCAAGGCTCAGGCGACCCGCCGCTTGAGCTTGCGCCGCTCCCGCTCGGAGAGCCCGCCCCAGATCCCGAACCGCTCGTCGTGGCCGAGAGCGTATTCGAGGCATTCCGTCTTCACCTCGCAGCGCGAGCAGATCCGCTTCGCCTCGCGGGTCGAGCCGCCCTTCTCGGGAAAGAACGCCTCCGGATCGGTCTGGGAGCAAAGCGCCCGCTCCTGCCACTCCGGCGCGTTTCCGAGCAGGTCGGCCACCTCAAGCTGGCCGTCCATCAGATGCCTCCTTGTCGCGCACCGGCGTCATCGCCGCTGCAACCCCCCACGCGGAAGGCGTGCTTGTCCGTACGGTCCCGATTTGTTGCGTTCCGTGCGAACAACCCCATTCAAATTACACGCGTGTAATGCGTGCGCCGTCAAGCTGAACTTGATAATGGAGTCGTCCTCCCGACAACACTCCGGACGGCCACCCGACCACCCGGCCCCGCAACCTGCCCTATCGATTCAGACCCCGGCCGAGTAACGCCCTCTCCGGCGAGTTGCCCGAGTTTTCTCCCGTGGCGCCTCCCCGCCGACCCGACTGGGAAGGCCGATGAGGACCCTCGGAAGTGACCAACCATGATTCGTTGATCTTGGTGGGGCACAGGTTAACCCGAGTTGGCCCGGACCGCCCGTCGAGCCGGGAACGTCGACGGCGCCGAGCCCACGATGTGGACGCGGCACGGCGGGGCGACCGCGTATCCCGGATCGCGGCGGGCCACCGACACGCTGCTGTGCCGGACGGATCCGGCCGTCCCTCCACTTGCGACAGAAATCCCGCCCACCGATGGCCGCTCGTCCCACCAGGCGGTACAGGCGAGGCGGACGAGTCAGGCCGGTGGCGTGCCGCGCGACGTCCGCTATGGACGAGCGCTGCCGTACGCCGTCGTGCGCCTGCGGGCCGGCCGTCCGGCGGCCGTCGCGATGGCGATCAACTGCTCCTCGGTACGGGCCGAGCCGTTGCCGGAGCCGGCCATCCGGGAGATCGTCTCCTCCATCAGCGTGCCGCCCAGGTCGTTGCAGCCGCCCCGCAGCATCGCCGCCGTGCCCTCGTCGCCGAGCTTCACCCACGAGCACTGGATGTTGTCGATCCGGCCGTGCAGCAGCAGCCGGGCCATCGCGTGCACGACCCGGTTCTCGCGCCACGTCGGCCCCGGGCGGGCGATGCCGGCCAGGTAGATCGGCGCGTTCGTGTGCACGAACGGCAGCGCCACGAACTCGGTGAACCCACCCGTACGGTCCTGCAACCCGGCCAGCACCCGGAAGTGCGCGAGCCACTGGGCGGGGTGGTCCACGTGGCCGTACATCATGGTCGAGCTGGACCGGATGCCCAGCTCGTGGGCCGTGCCGACCACGTCGACCCAGGCGGCGGCCGGCAGTTTGCCCTTGGTGAGCACCCAGCGCACGTCGTCGTCGAGGATCTCGGCGGCGGTGCCCGGGATGGTGTCCAGCCCCGCCTCGCGCAGCCCGGTCAGCCACTCCCGCACGGACACACCGGCCTTCGCGGCGGCGGTGACGATCTCCATCGGCGAGAACGCGTGCACGTGCATCCCCGGCACCCGCGCCTTGATGGCCCGGACCAGGTCGGCGTAGACGGTCACCGGCAGCTTCGGGTCGATCCCGCCCTGGAGACAGACCTCGCTGGCACCGGCCGCCCACGCCTCCTCGGCCCGGTCGGCGACCTGGTCCACCGAGAGCCGGTACGCGTCGGCGTCACGCTCGCGTTGGGCGAAGGCGCAGAACCGGCAGCCGACGTAGCAGACGTTACTGAAGTTGATGTTGCGGTTGACCACGTACGTCACGTCGTCGCCGACGGCCGCCCGGCGGACGTCGTCGGCGAGCCGGCACAGCTCGTCGAGCGCCGGTCCGTCGGCGGCGAACAGCGCCAGCGCGGCGTCGGCGTGCCGGGGCTCCAGCAGCGCCGCCGGGTCGTCGGCCGCGAGCCGCAACCCCGCCCGCAGGTCGCCGTCGGTCCCGCCCCCGGCCCCGGCGGTGACCTTGCCGGCCACCTCGGACCAGTCGCCGTAGACGTGGTCGAAGTCGCCGCGCCGGTCACCGGTGCGCCCGGTGGTGTCGATGGTGGCGTGCAGGTCGGTCCGGCCGCCGTACATCTCGTCGGGCTCCTGCCAGGGCCGGCCCACCGGTCGGGCCGCCTCGACGGCCAGCCCGGTCGCCGGGTCGGCCAGCGCGCCGACGTGCGGCAGCAGGCGCGGGTCCAGCCACGGGTCGCCGGCCCGCACGTACTCGGGGTAGATCGTCAGCCGCTCGCGCAGGGTGAAGCCGGACTTCTCCGTGTGCCGGGCCAGCTCGTCGATCTGCGGCCAGGGGCGCTCCGGGTTGACGTGGTCCGGAGTCAGCGGGGACACCCCGCCCCAGTCGTCGATGCCGGCGCGCAGCAGCAGGTCGTACTCGCCCGCGATGAGGTTCGGCGGGGCCTGGATCCGGGCCTTCGGCCCGAGCAGCACCCGGGCCACCGCCACCGTGGCGGCCAGGTCGTGCAGCTCCGCGTCGGGCATCCCGCGCATCGCCGTGTCCGGCTTCGCGCGGAAGTTCTGCACGATCACCTCCTGGAGGTGGCCGTACTCGCGGTGCGCCCGGCGGATCGCGAAGATCGCGTCGACCCGCTCGGCCGGGGTCTCGCCGATGCCGATCAGGATGCCGGTGGTGAACGGCACGCCGACCCGGCCCGCGTCGTCGAGCACCCGCAGCCGTACCGCCGGCTCCTTGTCCGGGGAGCCGAAGTGCGGGCCGCCCGGCTCCGACCAGAGCCGCGTCGCCGTGGTCTCCAGCATCATCCCCATGCTGGGCGCGACGGGCTTGAGCCGCTGCAACTCCGACCAGGAGAGCACGCCCGGGTTCAGGTGCGGCAGCAGCCCGGTCTCCTCCAGCACCGCCACCGCGCAGGCGCGCAGGTAGTCCAGGGTGGAGTCGTAGCCGCGCTCGTCCAGCCACTGCCGGGCCGCCGGCCAGCGTTCCTCCGGCCGGTCGCCGAGCGTGAACAGGGCCTCCTTGCAGCCCTGCGCCGCGCCCGCCCGGGCGATGGCGAGGACCTCGTCCCGGTCGAGGAAGGCCGCCGGCAGCCGGTGCGGCACGGTCGCGAAGGTGCAGTAGTGGCACCGGTCCCGGCACAGCCGGGTGAGAGGAATGAAGACCTTCTTCGAGTACGTGACCACGCCCGGCCGCCCGGCCTCGCGCAGGCCGGCGTCGCGCACGGCGCCCGCCACGTCGAGCAGTTCGTCCAGCGCCCCGCCCCGGGCGGCCAGCAGCGCGGTGGCCTCGTCGACGTCGAGCGCCCGCCCGCTCGCGGCCCGGTGCAGTGCCCGCCGCACGCTCGCATCGGTCGGGCCGGGCACGGTGCGATCAACCATCCGCCCAGCCTAGGCGCTCATCCGCCCCGTCCCACCTCACCCACCCGGCCCACACGGTGACCCAGCGCACCTCATCCCCCGCGCCGGTCCCTCGGCACCCGCTCCCCGCCGCGCCCCCGGGACAGCTCCCGGGCGCGCCTCCGGGACGACTCCCGGGCGGCCTACGGCGCGACTCCGGGGCGGCCTTCGGCGCGGCTCCGGGGCGTTGATCAAGAGGTTTTGGCCCCAGGGAGCGCCTTTGCAGGCCAGAACCTCTTGATCGACACGGCCTTGGGGGCGCGGTGGAGCGGGGCAGTTGGGGTGGGACGGCGAGCGCCCCGCACGGGAGCCGTGCGGGGCGCTCGGGTGGGGCGGGATCGCGGTCAGCGCGGGGCGTCGGGGCTCTCGCCGGGGTTGATGCGCTGGGTCCGGTCGGTCTCGTCGGCGGCGGGACGCGGAATCGCCTGGGTGGGCTCCGCCGGCTCGACGGGCTGGCGCGGGATCGCCTGGGTGGGGTCGGCCGAGGGCGGCTGGCCGAACGGCGGGGCGCTCTGCGGCTGGCCGAACGGGGGCGCGGACTGCGGGGCCGGGGGCGCCGACTGCGGGGCCGGGGCGAACGGCGAGCCCGGCTGCGGGCCGCCGGCGTACGGCGCGGGCTGCTGACCGTACGGGGCGCCGTAGGGGCCCGGCGCCTGCCAGCCGCCCTGCTGGCCGGGGACCTGCTGACCCGGGACCTGCTGGCCGGGGACCTGCTGACCGGGGACCTGCTGGCCCGGGGCGGGGTAGCCGCCCTGCTGCTGGGGCCAGCCGGGCTGCGGCTGGCCGTACACGCCGGGCTGCGGCTTCGGCTTCGGCACGTAGTAGAGGGTGCGCCAGACCTTGAACACGACGTACGCGGCGACGGCGAACAGCGCCAGCCAGGCCACGCGGCTCAGCAGGCCCAGGAAGGCGTCGAGGATCTCGCCCTCGGCCAGCCGGTCGACCGTCCAGAAGAGGAAGGTCAGCCCGCCGAACAGCGCGCTGACGGCGTACTCGCCCAGGGCGACCTGGGTGATCAGCTTCGCCTTCGGCACCGGGGGCTTCACGTGCGTGGCGAGCAGCACGGCCAGCAGCGGCAGGAACACCGACTCCACGCCGACGAAGGCGAAGAAGGCGCTGCCCGCCCGCCCGCCGATCGTGCTGTACTCGGTCGGCGTCACCAGCCGGATCAGGCCGACGAAGAGGAACACGGCGTTCGCGCCGAGGAGCACGAACGCGGCGAGTTCACGCAGCGGCTTGGTCAGTTGGCTGGCCTGCGTCGCGTCGGTGGACGCGGGCTCGGCGGGGCTGGTCACGGGATCCCCCTCGGGGCGAATGCGGACAGTTGCCGACGTGAGCCTAGTCTCCCGGCCCACACGCGGACCGGAGGCGGCCCGTGCGCGAGGATGGCGGCATGCGCATCGTGGTTCTGACGGGCGGCATCGGAGGTGCTCGCTTCCTGGTCGGCGTACGGGCGTACGCCCGCGAGGTCGGCGCCGAGGTGACCGCCGTCGTCAACGTCGGCGACGATCTTCTCCTGCACGGGCTCAAGGTCTGCCCCGACCTGGACAGCGTGATGTACACGCTGGGTGGCGGCGCGGATCCGGAGCGGGGCTGGGGGCGCGTCGGCGAGAGCTGGACGGTCAAGCAGGAACTGGCCGCGTACGGCGCCGAGCCGAGCTGGTTCGGGCTCGGCGACAGGGACATCGCCACCCACCTGGTGCGGACCACGATGGTCAACGCCGGCTACCCGCTGCACGCCGTCACCGAGGCGCTCGCCGCCCGCTGGCAGCCCGGCGTACGCATGCTGCCGGCGACCGACGACCGGCTGGAGACGCACGTGGTGGTGGACCTCGACGGCGGCCAGCGGGCGATCCACTTCCAGGAGTGGTGGGTACGCCACCGCGGCGACGTCCCCACCCACCGGTTCGTCTTCGTCGGCGCGGAGGCCGCCCGCCCGGCGCCCGGCGTGCTGGAGGCCGTCGCCGGGGCCGACGTGGTGCTGATCGCGCCGAGCAACCCGGTCGTGAGCGTCGCCCCGATCCTGGCCGTGCCCGGGCTGCGCGAGGCGGTCGCCGACGGCCCCGCGCCGGTGGTCGGCGTGTCGCCGATCATCGGCGGCGCGCCGGTGCGTGGCATGGCCGACCGCTGCCTGGCGGTGCTCGGGGTGGAGTGCAGCGCCGCCGGCGTGGGCCGGCTCTACGGCGGCCGGTCGGCCGGCGGGCTGCTCGACGGCTGGCTGGTCGCCGAGGAGGACGCCGGAACGGTGGTGCCGGAGGTGACGGTCCGCGCGGCACCGCTGCGGATGACCGACGAGGCGGCGACGGCGGCCATGGTCCGCGCCGCGCTGGAGCTGACGTGAGGCTTGAGATCCTGCCGGTGCCGGGCATCGGCCACGTGTCCGAGGGCGACGACCTGGCGGCCCTGATCGCCACCGCCGCGCCCTGGCTGCGCGACGGCGACGTGCTGGTGGTGACCAGCAAGATCGTCTCGAAGGCGGAGGGGCGCCTCGTCGACGTCCCGGCGGACGGGCCCGAGCGGCTCGCCGCGCGGGACGAGGTGCTGGCCGCCGAGACGGCGCGGGTGGTGGCCACCCGGGGCGCGACCCGGATCGTGCAGACCCACCACGGCTTCGTGATGGCGTCGGCGGGCATCGACGCCTCGAACGTCGACAAGACCCGGCTGGTGCTGCTCCCCGAGGACCCGGACGCCTCGGCCCGGGCCCTGCGCGCCGCCCTGCGCGAGCGCCACGGCGTGGACGTCGCGGTGATCGTCAGCGACACGATGGGCCGGCCCTGGCGCAACGGGCTCACCGACGTGGCGCTCGGCGTCGCCGGGATGGACGCGATCCGCGACCACCGGGGCGAGGTCGACCCGTACGGCAACGAGCTCCAGCTCACCCAGATGGCGGTGGTGGACGAGCTGGCCGGCGCAGGCGAGCTGATCAAGGGCAAGTGTGACCAGATGCCCGTCGCGGTGGTGCGCGGCTACCTCACCGCGCCCCGGCCCGACGACGGCGTCGGCGCGTCGGCGCTGGTCCGGGACGCGTCGATGGACCTCTTCTCGCTGGGCACCGCCGAGGCGAGGGCCGCCGGGCTGGCCGCCGCCGCCACCCTGGCGGACGGCCTCAACCCGACCCCGCCCGCCCCGGAGGCCGTACGCCGGGCGATCGGCACGGTCGCGGGCGTGGTCGCGCCCGGCACGGTCTTCAGCCTGGTCCCCGACGAGGAGGCCCGCGCCGGGCTGACCTCCCGGGTGCCCGGCTGGCCGGCGGAGGCGACGACGTTGGTGCTCGGATCCCCGGCCACCCCGGCCGGCCCGGTCGACCTGGTCCGCTTCGGCGCCGACCTGCAACGCCTCCGCGCCGCCCTGGCGGCCGAGGGCGTCGCCTCCCTGCTACTCCCCCCGCCCCCGGGCACCACCGCCAGCGCCGCGCTCGCCCTCTGACGGCACCCGGGCGGAGTCACCAGCCGCCCCCGCCCGGGACTGGCTGACGGCACCGGGCGCTCAGGAGTTGAGCATCGCCCGCCCCAACGGGGTCAGGGTGTGCAGGACGGTGTTGCGGTCACGCTGGCTCACCAGGAGGCCGGCGTTGCGCAGCACGGTGGTGTGCTGGCTCGCGGCGGCGGCCGAGATGTTCAGCCGGCGGGCCACCTCGCCGGTGGTGCAGCCGTCGTCGCTGGCCGCCAGCACGGCGGCCCGGGTCCGGCCGAGCAGTGCGGCCAGCGCCTCCCGACCCGGATCCGACGCACCGGGGCCGCCACCCTCGCCGGGGGCCGGCAGCAGGCCGCCGAGCCGGTCCACCGGATAGACGAGGACCGGGGGCAGCGCCGGATCGAGCAGGGCGACCGGCGTGGCCGCGCAGAAGAACGACGGCACCAGCAGCAGGCCGCGCCCGCCCAGGTGCAGCTCCCGGCTGTGCGGGTAGTCGCGGATCTCCAGCATGCCGGCCTCCCAGCGCATGGCGGGCCGCATGCTGGCCAGCAGCCCTTCCACCCCGCCGTCGAGCAGGGCGCGGGCCCGCCGGGACCGGTCGGCCTCCACCGCGGCCTGGATCCGGGTCCAGTACGGGTCGATCGCCAGGCCCCGGTAACGCTCCATCGCGCCGGTCAGACCGCGCAGGATGTCCGGCTCCCCCCGGGCCAGCGCCCCGGCGCCGACGGGCAGGGCGCTGTTGGCGGCGAGCAGCGCCAGGTCGCGTTGCAGCAGGGCCGTGGGGGTGCTGCGGACCGCCTCCATGCCGGCGTCGAACCCCGACACGCTGTCGTACGGGGTGAGGAAGTCGGGGAAGTAGCCGCGGGGCGGGTTGAGCGTCAGCAGGAGGCGCAGTCCCGCCGAGTCACTGACCTCGCGCAGCCCCCGCGTGACGCTACGCCGCCAGCCCGCCAGCAGCGGATCCCGGCCACGGCCGGGCAGCAGGTGCAGGCTGAGAACCAGCTCCCACACCGGATCCGCCGCCGGAGCCACCCGGGTCCGGAGGATATCCTCGGCGGAAAAGTAGATCTTCAGCATGGACGGCTCCCGCGTCGCCCGGCAGAGGGGATGCCTGGCAACCGTTTGCACTGTACCTGGCCGGCACTTATCTCCGTCTTTAAGCGTGGACTGAAAGACCTCGACGCCTCCGGGGGCCGTTCGGCATGCTCTCACTGCCCGTACACGGGGGCGGGCACGTCACCCGGCGCGCCTGGAACCGGGCACCCGGGGGACGGGGAGAGACCGGCGACCGGGCGGCACCACGAGGGTCTGCGGCCGTGTTCCGCGGAGGTGTCGTCCGGCCGCCGGTCCACCTCAACTCAGGCGACCCAGAGCGCCACCCGATGGTCCTCGTCGGTGACGTAGAAGCTCTGCCCGTCCCACTCGGCCACTCCCTCCACGTGGTGGAACGGCGCCAGGTCGGCCACCAGCTCGCCGGGGACCAGGTGCTCGTCGCCGGGTGCGGGAAACCGCACGTGCCGGGAGGTGACCTCGCCGCCGGCCGGATGGTCGTCGAGCAGCACCGAGCCCTTGCCCAGCGCGTCGATCGACCCGACGATGGCCGCGTAGCCGCCGTCGTCCGTGGGCGTGATCGCCCGGAAGCCGGCCAGCGCGCCGGGCGGCGTCACCCCCGTCAGGACGTACGCCCCCGCCGCCCGCGGCCAGTTCGGCGCCGGGTCGAACATCTCCGGCACACCGGTCAGCTCGACCAGGATCGGCTCGCCGTCGGCGGTGACCGGGAACCGCAGTCCGAGCAGGACCCCGCCGGCCGGCGTGAAGGCCGCCGCCTCCACGTTCAGCGGCAGGTCGTCGGGGACGAGCCGGCTGACCCAGCCCTTCGACCGGGCGGCGCCCCGGGCGACGGTCTCCCCGATGAACCGGGCCCGCACCCGCTCGCCCGGCGGCAGCGGGGTGAACGCCGCCGCGAGCAGGGCGTCGTTGACCGCCCGGTGCAGCCGGAACCGGTTGCGCACCACCTGCACCGGCAGGGGGCCCGCCGCCGCGTCGTCCTCGCGGAACCGGGCCACGAAGGCGCGTCGCGGGCGCAGCGGTCCCGCCTTGGAACCGAAGTGGGACCCGAAGACGTACACCCAGCCGTCGTGGTGGGCGAGCGCCTCGCCGTCCTCCGTGCGGCCGTTCTCGGCGCCGGCGTCGGCGGCCACGTGGTGGGCGACCCAGCGGCCGTCGTCCAGCTCCAGCAGCAGGGCCAGGCAGTGCTCCACCGGCCCCTCGTCGAGCACGGTCCAGAAGCCCCGCCGGGCACCGTGCGCCCGCAGCAGCGGCACGGAGCGCACCGGCAGCAGGTCGCTGGCCTCGTTGCCGGCCACGACGAACTCCAACAGTCGCAGGGTCACCGGGCCAGGGTACGAAGCGTCGGCTCGTACAGTGTCGACATGGTCGACTCCCCCACCGCCGCCTCCCGACCGTCGTCGGACGCGGAGCCGCACCCGGCCGCGCCCGCCGAGCCGGACGAGGCGCGGCACGCCGAGGTGTACGCGGCGCTGCACGCCGACGCCGTCGCGACGCTGAGCCGGTGGGAGCCGACCGGCCCGGCCGCCGCCGAGGCCCGCGACCGTACGGTCGCGCTGCTGGCCGCCGGGCCGGTGGCGATGAGCCGGGCGCACCGGCCGGGGCACGTCACGGCGAGCGCGCTGGTGCTCGACGCCACCGGGTCGCGGGTGCTGCTCTGCCTGCACGGCAAGTTCCGGCGGTGGGTGCAGCTCGGCGGCCACTGCGAGCCGGCCGACCGGACCCTCGCCGCCGCCGCCCTGCGCGAGGCCGGCGAGGAGTCCGGCATCGTCGGCCTGCGGATCGACCCCGTCCCGATCGACGTCGACATCCACCCGGTGAGCTGCCAGGGCGGCTCGCTGCACCACGACGTGCGCTTCGCCGTGCTCGCCCCGCCCGGGGCCGTGGAGCGGGTCAGCGAGGAGTCCGAGGCGCTGGGGTGGTTCCCGCCGGACCGGCTGCCGGAGCCGCTGGCCGGCGGGACGGCGCACCTGGTCGCCCCGGCCCTGGCGACGCTCAGACGAGCCCCTCTTCGCCCCGTTCCTTGAGCTCGTCGACGACCTTCTTCACGTCCTGCGCCCGGTCGCGGGGGCAGACCAGCAGCGCGTCCGGGGTGTCGACGATGACCAGGTCGCGCACGCCGATGGCGGCCACCAGCCGCCCGGAGTGGGGCACCACCACCAGTCCGGCGCTGTCCCGCAGCAGCACCCCCGGCTTGGCGTCGGCACCGAGCACCACGTTGCCGTCCGCGTCGGCGGGCAGCACCTCGCCCAGGGTGTGGAAGTCGCCGACGTCGTTCCAGCCGAAGTCGCCCGGCACGGTCGCCACCCGGCCGGCCGTCGCCGCGCCCTCCATCACCGCGTAGTCGACGGAGATCTTCGGCAGCGTCGGCCAGACCGTGCCGAGCACGTCGTCCTGCTCCTCGGTGCCCCACGCCTCGGCGATCGCGACGATCCCGGCGTGCAGGGCGGGCTGCTGGCGGGCCAGCTCGGCGAGGAACACGTCGACCCGCCAGACGAACATGCTGGCGTTCCAGAGGTGCCGCCCGGAGCGGAGGTACGCCTCGGCCACCTCGGCGCTCGGCTTCTCCTTGAACTCGGCCACCGGCCGCAGCGGGCCACCGTCGACCGGGTCGCCGGTCTGGAGGTAGCCGTAGCCGGTCTCGGCCCGCGTCGGGGTGATGCCGACCGTCATCAGCAGGCCCTGCTCGGCGCCGCGTACCGCCTCCCGGACGACCTCCCGCCAGCGCTCCGGGTCACCGATCAGGTGGTCCGCGGCGAAGGAGCCCATCACCGCCTCCGGGTCGCGCCGCGCGATGACCGCGGCGGCCAGGGCGATCGCCGCGCACGAGTCCCGGGGCGAGGGCTCGACCAGGATGTTCTCCTCCGGCAGCCCGGCGAGCTGGCGCGCCACCGCCGTCACGTGCGCGGTCCCGGTGACCACCAGGGTGCGTTCGGCGGTGGTCAGCGGACCCAGCCGGTCCACCGTCGCCTGGAGCAGCGAGGCGGCGGAGCCGGTCAGCGGGTGGAGGAACTTGGGATGGCCGGCGCGGGACAGTGGCCACAATCTCGTGCCACTGCCACCCGCCGGGATCACGGCGTAGATCACCCGCACATCATGCCCGATTCGCCTGACCGGGGACGCCTTCTCGCGCCGCCGGCCACGGCGGTCAGGCCCGGGCCCGGCTCCAGGCGGCGATGTGCACCTCGGCGCTGGACTCCCAGGTGAACTCCTTGGCCCGGTCGAAACCGGCCTTCGCCAGGGACAACCGCCGCTGCTCGTCGTCGAGCAACGCGGCCAGGTCCGTGGCGATCTGGTCGGGCGCCTCGCTGGTGTACGCGACCGCGTCGCCGCCCACCTCCGGCAGCGACAGCCGGGGCGTGGTGAGCACCGGGGCGGCGCACGCCATCGCCTCCAGGATCGGCAGGCCGAAACCCTCCCCGTAGGACGGGTAGGCGGCCACCAGCGCCCCGCCGAGGAAGCCGGGCAGGTCCGCGTAGCGGAGATAGCCGGGGCGGAGCAGCCGCAGGTGCGACGGGACCTCCGCCACCGCACGGTCGATGTCGTCGTCGTGCCCTTGGCCGCCGGCGATCACCAGGGCCGGCGGATCCGCCCGCTCGGCCACCGCGCGGGCCCAGCCGCGGATCAGGTTCGGCACGTTCTTGCGCGGCTCCTTGGCCCCGAGGAAGGCCACGTAGTTGGTGCCGCCGAGCCCCAGCCGGGCCCGGACCCGGGCCTTCTCCTCGTCGCTGGGCGCGTGGAAGGCCGCGTGGTCGACGCCGTGGTAGGCCACGTCGATCCGGGTGGGGTCCGCGTCGAGCAGCCGGATCAGCTCGTCGCGGGTGGCCTTGCTCGGCACGATCACCCGGTTGGCGCGGCGCAGCGACGTCTTGATCGCGCTGCGGAAGAAGGTGCGCCGCGACTTGTCGTAGTGCTCCGGCTCGGTGAAGAACGTCGCGTCGTGCACGGTCACCGTGACGGGGCAGCCGGCGCGCAGCGGGCAGGTGTAGAAGGGCGAGTGCAGCACCTGCGCGCCCACCTGCTGGGCGAGCAGCGGCAGGCCGGTCTGCTCCCAGGCGAGCCGGGCGGGGCGGTGCGCGACGGCCGCCGGGGCCGGGACGATCTCCGCACCGGGCAGCATCCGGGTGTAGCGCTCCAGGTCGGTACGCAGGCAGACGACGGCCAACTCCACCCCCGATCCGCACACCTTGCCGAGGGCACCGAGCAGGCCGTCGACGTATCGACCGACACCACCACGGTCGACGGGGACACTCGTGGCGTCGATGAGCACGCGGGGCGGGCGGCCGGCGGTCACGGGGCGACTCCTTGAACTGATGGAACTGTGGGGAACAACACTCCGGCAAGCCTACGCCGGAGCCCGGCGCCGACGCTGACTGCGACCCGACGGTACGCCGACTTCTCGCTGTCATCGAGTACGGCCACCGGGGGCGTATCGTTCGCGCCGATGGCCGACAACATTGCCCGGGTCTTCGCCGACGCGATCGCGACCGACCCGACCCGACCGCTGCTGACCTGGTACGACGACGCCACAGGCGAACGGACCGAGCTCTCCGGTGCCACGCTGGCGAACTGGGTGGCCAAGACGGCCAACCTGCTCGTCGACGAGGTGGCCGTGGGCCCCGGCGACGTCGCCGGGGTGTTGCTGCCCCCGCACTGGCAGACCGCCGCGGTGCTGCTCGGCTGCTGGTCGGCCGGGCTGACCGTCGCCGACACGCCGGGCGACGTGGACGTGCTCTTCACCGCCGCGACCCGGGTGGCCGAGGCGGACGCCTGGTCGGCGGGCGAGCGGTACGTCCTCGCCCTCGACCCGTTCGCCCTGCCGATGCGCCAGGTGCCACCCGGCTTCGCCGACTACGTGTCGGAGGTACGCGCCCACGGCGACCACTTCAGCCCGTACGCCCCCGGCGGCCCGGGCGAGGCGGCGCTGCTGGGCCGCGCGACCGCCCGCGCCACGGAACTGGGCATCGCGTCCGGCGACCGGGTCCTGATCGACACGGGGAAGTATCCCGATCCGGTGGACTGGCTGCTCGCCCCGCTGACCGCCACCGCCACCACGGTCCTCTGCGCCAACCTGGACCCGTCCACCCTCCCCACCCGCACCACGACGGAACGGGTGACCCACCCCCTCCCCTGACGCCCCACCCCATCTCGGCGTCGATCATGGAGTTGTGGTGGACGGAAGGTGCCGTTACGCCCCTTTTGCGGGGCACCACAACTGCATGATCGACGCGCCGGCGCGATGACGCGCGCTCCGCACTGCGACCCGGCGCAGCGACGCGCACCGGGGCAGCGACGCGCGGGCCGGGGCGGGGGCGGGGTGGAACAGGGTGAGGTGGGAGGGGTGCAGTGGGAGGGGTGCGGGTCAGGGGCGGGGGGTGCGGGTCCGGGCGAGGGTGGCGAAGGCCGTGAGGGACTCCGGGTTGGCCAGGGCACCCCGGGCCGCCGCTGAATCCACCGGGGTGCCCGTGAGGATCTTCTTCACCGGGACCTCCAGCTTCTTCGCCGACAGGGTGCGCGGCACGGCCCACACCTGGTGGATCTCGTCCGGGACGTGCCGGGGCGACAGGGCCGTACGCAGCTCGCGGCAGATCTTCTTCCGCATCGCGTCGTCCAGCTCCAAGCCCTCGGCGAGCACCACGAACAGCAGCAGCTCACCGGCGCCGCCCTCGTCGTCCTCCAGGTGCACCACCACCGAGTCGACGACCTCGTCGAGCCCCTCGACCACCGAGTAGAACTCGGCGGTGCCGAGCCGCACGCCGCCCCGGTTGAGGGTGGCGTCGGAGCGGCCCGTGATCACGCAGCCGCCCCGGTCGTTGATGGTGATCCAGTCACCGTGCCGCCAGACGCCCGGGTAGAGGTCGAAGTACGCCTCCCGGTAGCGGGTGCCGTCCGCGTCGTTCCAGAAGCCGACCGGCATGCTCGGCATCGGCTCGGTGATCACCAGCTCGCCCAGCTCGCCGACGACCGGCGTGCCGTCGGCCGAACGGGCCTCCACCTTGGCGCCGAGCGCCCGGCAGGTGATCTCACCGGCGTGCACCGCCAGCAGGGGCACGCCGCCGACGAAACCGGTGCAGACGTCCGTGCCGCCGGAGAGCGACTGGAGTTGGAGGTCGTCGCCGACCGTCTCGTACACCCAGGTGAAGCCCTCGGCGGGCAGCGGCGCGCCGGTCGAGCCGACCCCACGCAGCGCGGAGAGGTCGGCGGTCTCCTTCGGCACCAGCCCGGCCTTGCGGCAGGCCAGCAGGAACGGCGCGGACGTGCCGAAGTACGTGGTGCCGGTCTCCCCGGCCAGCCGCCACAGGGCGCCCAGGTCGGGGTGGCCCGGGTTGCCGTCGAAGAGCACGATCGCCGCACCCACCGCCGGCCCGGAGACCAGGAAGTTCCACATCATCCAGCCGGTGGTGGTGAACCAGAAGAACCGGTCCGCCGGGCCCAGGTCGTGGTGCAGGGCGAGCATCTTCAGGTGCTCCAGCAGGATGCCGCCGTGGCCGTGCACGATCGGCTTCGGCAGCCCCGTGGTGCCGGAGGAGTAGAGCACGTAGAGCGGGTGGTCGAAGGGGACCGGGGTGAAGGTCAGCGGCTCGTCGGTGTCGGCGGCCAGCTCCGACCAGGCCAGCGCGCCCTCGAACGCGCCCGCCGGCCGGTCCGGAGCGCCGCCGGACGGCGCGGTGGCCGGATCCCCGGCCGGGTCGAGGTAGGCGATGCCGACGGTGTGCTTCACCGACGGCAGGGCGGCCCGGATCGCGGCCACCTCGCCGCGCCGGTCGACCGGCTTGTCGCCGTAGCGGTAGCCGTCCACCGCGACGAGCACCTTCGGCTCGATCTGCTGCCACCGGTCGGTGACGCTGCGGGTGCCGAACTCCGGCGCGCAGGAGGAGAAGATCGCGCCCAGGCTGCTGGTGGCGAGCAGCAGCACGTACGTCTCGGGGATGTTGGGCGCGTAGGCGGCGACCCGGTCGCCGGCGGTGACGCCGAGCCGGCGCAGCCCGGCGGCCACCCGGCGGACCTGTTCGCGCAGTTCGGCGGCGGTGAGGGTGACCGGCGCCCGGGTCTGGCCGTGCGCGATGACCACCGGGTCGTCGTCGGCCAGGCCCGGCATCCGCAGCACGTTCTCGGCGTAGTTGAGGGTGGCGCCGGGGAACCACCTGGTCCCGGGCATCCCCCGGCCGCTCAGCGTGGCGGTCGGCGGGGTGTGCGCGACCACCTCGAAGTGGTCCCAGACCGACCGCCAGAACGCGTCCAGGTCCGTGACCGACCAGCGCCACAGCTCGTCGTAGTCGGCGAAGTCCAGCCCCCGGTGCTCGCGCAGCCAGCGCAGGTAGCTTCCGATCCGGGACCGCTCGCGTACGTCCGCCGGCGGCGTCCACAGCACGTCACCCACAGCTCAACCTCCCCTGGCCCCGCACGACACTGTGAAATGGGCCGTGGCGCCATCTTGCCCTACCTCAGAGCGCCATTCTCCGCACCCGACCTCCGTCGGCGCACGTGCGGAACCCACATGCCCTACCGCCCTGCTGTGTGTGCCGCGTTAGGAAGGGCACCTTCCTAGCGCTTTTTGTAGAGGAAGGTGCCCTTCCTTACACCCGGTCAGCCGGCGCGGTGGGCCTGGATGGCGCGACGGCGGGCCAGCCGGTGGGCGCGGCGGATCTCCGCCTCCCGGAACCGGCGCTCGTCCTCCGGGCCCTCCGGCAGCACCGGCCGGACCGCCCGCGGGGCGCCGCCGAGGTCGACCCCCACGAAGACCAGGTACGCCGTGGCCACCCGCACCGGCTCGTCCTCGGCCGAGTCCCACCGCTCGGCCACCACCCGGACGCCGACCTCCATCGAGGTCTGCCCCGTCCAGTTCACCTGGGCGTGCGCGTGCAGCAGGTCACCGACCCGGACCGCCTCGGTGAAGACGATCTCGTCGATGGCCGCGGTGACCGCCGTGCCGCCGCTGTGCCGGGCCGCGGCGGCCCCCGCCACGTCGTCGATGAACTTCATCAGCACCCCGCCGTGCACGGTGCCGTAGAGGTTGACGTCGACCGCGGTCATGATCCGGCTCAGGGTGACCCGGGAGTAGGAGGTCGGCTTGCCGGCCGGCGCGGTGGAGGGGTGCTCGGTCATGTCGGAAACGGTACGGTGCGCGGATGCGACATCTCTGGAGCTTCCTCGCGGGGTTGGTGGTGGCGCCCGTCACGTGGGTGCTGGTCACCCTCGGGCAGGACGGGTCGGCGGGCACCGTCGACCGTTGGGTCGAGATCGGCACGTCGAACTCGGCCAATCTCATCGAGCCCGCCGTCTACCTCGCCGTCGGCGGGGTCCTGCTCGGCCTGCTCGGCACGCTGCGCACGTCACCGCTCGGCCCGCTCGTGGCCGGGCTGCTGCTCGCCACCCCGTACGTGGCGATGTTCGTCGCGCCCTTCGAGGTGCGGGACCGCATCCCGGACGGCTGGAAGGTCTTCGGCGACCCCCTGCCGCTGCACCAGCCGGTGGAGAACGGCACGCTCTTCCTGATCGGCCTGCTGCTGGTCGTGGCCACCTTCAGCGGGCAGCGCTGGCGGCGGTGGCCCCGGCCGGCGGTCGAGCCGACGCCGGCGCCAGCCGAGGGCCCGGAGCGCAACGACTTCACCCTGACCGACTGGCCGCCGGCGGAGTCGACCGACCGGGACACCGCCCCGCCGAGCCTCGGCTACCCGGACCCGACGCCGACGGAGCCGCTGCCGCGCCGCACCGGCGGGGGTTCGCCGTGGTCGGCGCCGCCGCGCACCGGCAACCGGCCGGAAGAGGACACGACGACCGAGATCCGGTGACGCCCCGGCCGGGACACGGGCGGGCCGGGAGCCGGGTGAGGACACGGCCGGGCCGGGAGCCGGGAAGGACACCGGCGGGCCGGGAGCCGGGTGGGGATGCGGGCGGGCCGGACGACCGGCCCGCCCGCCGACCGGCTCAGCCCTTGAGGAGCTGGCGGGCCATCACGATGCGCTGCACCTGGTTGGTGCCCTCGTAGATCTGCGTGATCTTGGCGTCCCGCATCATCCGCTCGACCGGGTAGTCCCGGGTGTAGCCGTAGCCGCCGAGCAGCTGCACGGCGTCGGTGGTGATCTCCATGGCCGCGTCCGAGGCGAAGCACTTGGCCGCCGCGCCGAAGTAGGTCAGGTCGGCGTCGCCCCGCTCGGACTTGCCGGCCGCGGCGTACGTCAACTGCCGGGCCGCCTCCAGCTTCATGCCCATGTCGGCGAGCATGAACTGCACGCCCTGGAACTCGGCGACCGCCTTGCCGAACTGCTTGCGCTCCTGGACGTACCCCTTGGCGTAGTCGAGCGCGCCCTGGGCGATGCCGATGGCCTGCGCGGCGATGGTGACCCGGGTGTGGTCCAGGGTCTTCATCGCGGTGCCGAAGCCGGTGCCCTCGGCGCCGATCATGCGGTCCGCGGGGATCCGGACGTTGTCCAGGTAGACCTCGCGGGTCGGCGAGCCCTTGACGCCGAGCTTCTTCTCCGGGGCGCCGAAGCTGACCCCGGCGTCGGACTTCTCGACCACGAAGGCGGAGATGCCCCGGGACCGGGCGGACGGGTCGGTGACCGCGAAGACGGTGTAGAACTCCGACACCCCGGCGTTGGTGATCCAGCGCTTCACGCCGTTGAGCACCCAGTGATCGCCGTCACGCACCGCGCGGGTGGTCATCGACGCCGCGTCGCTGCCGGCCTCCGGCTCGGAGAGGCAGTACGAGAACATCGCCTCGCCCGCCGCAACCGGCGTCAGGTAGCGCCGCTTGAGCTCCTCGGAACCGGCCAGCAGCAGCGGCATCGTGCCGAGCTTGTTGACCGCCGGGATCAGCGAGGACGAGGCGCAGGCCCGCGCCACCTCCTCGATCACGATGGCCGTGGCCAGGGCGTCCGCGCCCGCGCCGCCGTACTCGACGGGGACGTGCGGGGCGTGGAAGTCGGCGGCCCGCAGCGCGTCGTAGGACGCCTTCGGGAACTCGCCGGTCTCGTCCGCCTCGGCGGCGTGCGGCGCCACCTTGGCCGCACAGACCTCACGGACCGCCTCCCGGATCGCCTCGTGTTCCTCGGGCAACCGGTAGACGTCGAACGACTGCTCTGCGGCCATGTCGGCCCCTCCCCTTCACCGCTATCATGCGCAGTCTGTAGCGTCTCCTGACCGCCGACGGCGCAGACTGAAGGATAGCGACCCGGTCCGGGGTCATGTTACCGCCGCGTAGCCTTGGACGTGGCGGAGCGCCGACGCCGCCCGGCGACGATGGAACAGACAGACGTTAGAGTCCCTCCGGTGCCCGCCCAGGCGCCGCAGCAGAACGCGACGCGACGATGCGACGCCAGCGCGAGCGGAGAAGACAGGCGTGACGATCCCGTACCCCAACACCCAGCCGATGCCCGCCATCGCTGCGGTGACGCCCCCCTCCGGCGCGCAGCGACCGCGGGTGACCTTCCTGGGCACCGGCTATCTCGGCGCGACCTACGCCATCTGCTACGCGGAACTCGGCTACGAGGTCCTCGGCTTCGACGTCGACGCCGACAAGATCGCCATGCTCAACGCCGGCGAGGTGCCGATCCACGAGCCCGGGCTCGACGAGCTGCTCAAGCGCAACCTGGCGGCCGGGCGGCTGCGGTTCAGCACGGACATCGCCGAGGTCGCCGACTTCGGTGACGTGCACTTCATCTGCGTCGGCACGCCGCAGCGCGCCGACGGGATGGGCGCCGACCTGTCGTACGTCGAGGCGTCGGTCACCAGCCTGGCCCAGCACCTGACCCGCAAGGCGCTGATCGTCGGCAAGTCGACCGTGCCGGTCGGCACCGCCGAGTGGGTGGAGCAGCTGGTCAGCAAGCACAGCCCCGCCGACCTGGGCGTCGAGGTGGCGTGGAGCCCGGAGTTCCTCCAGGAGGGCTTCGCCGTCGACGACGTGCTGCGGCCCAACCGGATCGTCGTCGGCGTCAAGAGCGAGTGGGCCAACGGCATGCTCTACGCCGCCCACAAGGGCGTCTTCGACCTGGCCGCCACCGAGGACCGCGAGGTGCCCCTGGTGGTCACCGACTTCGCCACCGCCGAGCTGGTCAAGGTCGCCGCGAACGCCTTCCTCGCCACCAAGATCTCCTTCATCAACGCGATGGCCGAGGTCTGCGAGGCCTCCGGCGGCGACGTCACCCACCTCGCCCGGGCCATCGGCTTCGACCCGCGCATCGGCAACCGGTTCCTCCAGGCCGGGCTCGGCTTCGGCGGCGCCTGCCTGCCCAAGGACATCCGCGCGTTCCAGGCCCGCGCCCAGGAGCTGGGCGCCGGGGAGGCGCTGCGCTTCCTGCACGAGGTCGACCTGATCAACCTGCGCCGCCGGACCCGGGTGGTCCAGCTCGCCGCCGAGCTGCTCGGCCGCCGCTCCGGGCCCGCCGGACCGGATCTCTCCGGCACGCGCGTGGCCGTGCTCGGCGCGACCTTCAAGCCCAACACCGACGACGTACGCGACGCGCCGGCGCTCTCCGTCGCCTCGCTGCTGCGCAAGGCGGGCGCCGACGTGCACGTCTACGACCCGCAGGGCATGGAGCGGGCGCGTGCCGTGGCGCCCGAGCTGGTCTACGAGCCCGGCATCAACGAGGCCGTGACCGGGGCGGACCTGGTCTGCGTACTCACCGAGTGGGCCGACTTCCGTAACGCCGACCCGGTCGCCCTCGGCGAGTTGGCCGCCGGACGCAAGGTGGTCGACGGCCGCAACTGCCTGGATTCGGCACTGTGGACGCAGGCCGGCTGGGAGTACCGCGGCATGGGCCGCCCCTGACGATCGACGACCGACGGCCGGTCGCGGAGCACGCTCCGCGACCGGCCGTTCGCCGTACGCGTGGACGATCTTTGCCCCGGACCCGCCGACAACTGTCGAAATCCGCGCCCACATTGGGCATGCTGCCAAGGTGGGAGTCCACAGTGCGGGTGGAGGGGTGTCGTGGCGACCTTTCAGTGCTCCTCGTGCGGCCGGGAGATCAAACCGGCCGCCAGCTGCCCGCACTGCGGTGCGCACCAGCCACAGTGGGTCGAGCACCTGGCGGAGATCGAGCGGTCCATCGCGGAGATGAAGGCCCGCGAGGCCGCCATCGCCAGCGAGCAGCGGCAGATCGCCGCCAAGATGCAGGCCGCGCTCTTCCAGCGGGACATCCTCGCCCACGCCGGTGAGGAACGTCTCAAGCAGGCCACCCGCCCCCGTCGGGTGCTGCGCCGCAGGCCGGGCCGCCGGCCGCCCACGGCCGCCACCGGCGCCCCGCCCCGGGTCCCCCGGCAGGGCACCCCGGCCGCCCCCGAGGACCCGCCGCCGCCCCCGCCGTCGACCGCCACCTGGCTCGACGCCGACGACCCGGAGCACCCGCCGGAGGCGTCCTCCCGCGAGGTACAGAACATCCCCCTCGGCCTCGGCGCGCTGCTGCTCGGGGTCGCCGCCGTGGTCTTCGCCGCGGTGGCCACCAGCTCGATGGACGCGCTGGCCCGGCTGGGCATCCTGCTGCTCGCGACCGTGCTGATGCTGCTCGCCCCGCCGGTGCTGGCCCGGCGCGGGCTCACCTCGACCGCCGAGACCATCTCCGCGGTCGGCCTGCTCCTGGTGCCGCTCGCCGGCTACGCGCTGTGGGCGGTGGACCGGATCGGCAACGGCGGCGCCTCGGGCGCGATCTTCGCCGGCGTCATCTTCGCCGTCACCGCCGGCGTCTCCTTCGGCTACGCGGGCTGGACGGGGCTGCGCGCGCCCCGGTTCGCCACGGTGCTGGCCGCGCAGCCGGTGCTGCCGCTGCTGGCGTCCGACCGGATCACCGGCCCGGCCGGCTGGGCGCTCGTGCTGACCGCGGTGGCCCTGCTCGACCTCTGGCTGGCGCGGTCCGCGGTCACCGTGGAGCGGCCGGTCCGCCGGGACCTCCCCGGGCCCTCGGCGGCACCCGCCGGTTCCCCGGCCACGCCCCGGCAGCGCCGCGCCGACAGCCGGCCGGAGGGGGCGCCCGAGGAGGCCGGCGAGGTGGTCGACGGCGGGCTGCCGGCGCAGGAACGGGTGCCGGCCACCCGCCCGGTGCCGTGGCTGCGCGAGCTGACCTGGGTGCTGCACGGGGTGGCGGTCGCCCTCGCCCTCGCGTACGCCGTCTCCGCCCTGCTCCGCGCGAGCACCGTGCCGGCCGCCACCGGGGCCGGCGTGGTGCTGCTGCTGGCCGCCGCGGTGGGGCTGGCCGGGACGCTGGTGCTGCGCCGGCCGCCACTGCCCGACCTCGGCGCCGGGATCTTCACCCTCGCCGTGATCGGCGCGCTGAGCCGGATCGCCTCGGTGGCGTTCCCCGGGCGGGCGCTGCTGCTGATCGCGGCGGTCATCACGCTGACCGGGCTGGCCGTGCGGGCGGTGCCGGAGGCGGCCCGACGCGGGCCGCAGCTCGCCTCGGCGGTGGCGCTCACGGTCAGCGGGGTGGTGGTCGCCGGGGGCGCCCTGCGCGCCGGGGTCGCCCCCGTCCGGGCCGCGCTGCCGGCCTGGGCGGCCGACCTGGACCGCTACCCGGCCGAACTGTCGGCGGCCGTGGGACCGGCAGCCTGGCAGCTCGCCGCGAGCGCCTTCCTGCTGACCGTCGCCGCGGTGCTGGCCCTGCCGCCCGAGATCCGCCGGGAGTTCGCCGTGGTCGGTGCGGCGCTGACCGCGCTCGCCGTACCGGCGTCGTTCGGTCTCGGCTGGGCGGTGGCGCCCTGGCCGATGGTGCTGACGGCGGTCGGCATCGGGGTGGTCGGGCTCTCCGCCCGCACCGAACGCGCGGCGCTGGCACACGCGGCGACCGCCGCCGGCGTCGGCCTGTTCGGCGCGGGTGCGGGACTGGCCCGACCGGCGCTGACCACCGCCGTCCTGCTCACGCTGTTCGCCGCCGGGGTCCTGGTCGCCGTGGCGCCCCGGATGCGGCTCGCCCCGGCGGCGGCCGACACCGTCTCCGCCTGGGCCGCCGGGGGCGCGGCGTTCGCGCTGCCGGGCGCGGTGGCCGCCTTCGTCGCCGCGACCGTGCCGGTCGACCCGACGCCCACCCCGGCGAGCCTGCGCGAGGTCACCGTCCCGGTGCTCGCGGCCAGCTTCCTGGCGGTCTGCGTCACCCTCGGACACGCCGCCATCGTGCAGGTCTCCCAGCGTCGCATCCCGACGCCGCTGGCGGTGGGTACCGCCCTCGGCGCGGTCACGGTCACCGCCGCCGCCTTCGGGGCCCCGGGCGCCACCGCCGCCGACGCCTGGGTCGGCGGCCTGCTGCTCGTCGCCGCCGCGATGGTGGTGTTCGCCGGTCCCATCGACGCCGGCCGGCGCTCCGACCTCACCCTGGACGGCTCCGACCTGGCCGCCGCGGCGGTGACCGCCGCACTGATCGCCACCCTGGCCCGGATCGCGGCCGTTCTCGCCCCCGGCGGGCAGCTCGCCGTCGCCGCCGCGCTGGTGCTGGTGGTGGCCGTGGCCGCCCGGGCCATGCCGGAGGAGTGGCGACGGGGGCCGATCGTCGGCCTCGCCGTCGGCGGCGTGCTGATCGGGCTGCTGGCCGGCTGGAGCGCGCTACGGGGCGGGCTGGGGGTGCTCGCCACCCCGGGCCCGATCTGGGCCGGTGACCTGACCGGTTGGCCGGCCGGGCCGACCGGTGGGTCGACATGGCAGGCCCCGGTCGCGCTGGCCCTGCTCGGCGTCGCCGCCGCCGTCCTGCTGCCGCCACCGTGGAAGTACGACGTGTCGGGCGCGGCGGCCGTGCTCGCCACGATCGGCGCGCCGGCCGCGTTCGACCTGCCGTGGTGGTCGCCCGTCCTGGTCGGCGGCATGGTCGCCACCGTCTTCGGGGCCGCCGCCGTGGCCGCGGTCGACCCCCGCGCCGGCCTGTCCCGGGCGGTCGTGGCCGGTGTCGTCGCCCTGCACGCCGCCGGGGCGGGACTGGTCCGGCCGTGGACCACCGCGCTGGCGCTGGGCAGCATCGCGCTGATCGGCATCGTGGTGGCGGCGCTGGCCCGGTCGCTGGCCGTGCCGCTGGTGGAGGACATCGAGACCGAGGGGATGCCCCCGCACCTCGCCCAGATCGGGGGTGCCGCGGCCGGTGCCGCCCTGCTCGCGTTCCCGGGCGCCGTCGCGGCGCTGGCGGCCGAGTTCGGGCGCCCGCCGGAGGTGGTGCTCACCGCCGCGTTGGCCGCGTCGAGCCTGGGTCTGGCGGCGGTGGCCGCCGCCCGGCGACGGATCCCGCAGTACCTGCCCTGGGCGAGCGCGGCGGTGGTCGGCGGCGCCACGGTGAGCGCCCTGGCCGCCGTCCCCGCCGGCATGCCCGTCGGCGTCTACGCCGCCGCGGCGGCCCTGCTCGGGGTGCTCGCCGAGCTGGTGCGGGGCGCGACGGAACCTCCGGTCGGCGCGGCCCAGCCGGTCCGGCGCTGGTCGGTGCTGCTCGACGGCGCGCTGCGGCGGCTGCCGGACGACGGTACGCGGCGCCGCTGGCGGGTCAGCCCCGCCGTCGGTGCGCTCGCCGCCGCCGCGCTGCCCACCGCCCTGGCGCTGGTGTCGATCGCGCCGTCCCTGGTCGTCGCCCTGGTCGACCCGCACCGCAGTCTCGGCCGGGTCTGGCAGGGGCCACCGCCGGAGCTGCTCACCCCGCCACCCGACGCGGTCGACGCGACCCACGTGCTGACCGCGCTGCTGCTCACCGCGACCGCCGCGCTGGCCGCCACCGGCTTCAGCGGCGGGCGGCGTTCCCGGGCCGTGCCGGTGGTGCTGCCCGGCGCCGCCGTCACCCTGCTGATCACCCCGGTGTCGCTCGGCAACGGCTGGCCGGCGAGCACCCTGGCGGCGCTGTCCGTGTTCACCATCTCGATGCTGGGCCTGGCGCTCACCCCGCCCCCGCCGCTGGCCGAGCGGGCCCGCTCGCTGCGCCTGACCCGGGTGCTCGTCTTCGCCATCGGCCTGGCCGCCGGGAGCGCGGGCCTGGTCGGCGGCCTGGCGACGCGGGAGCTGACCCTGTTCACCCTGGGCGGCGCGGTCGGCGTCGGCGCGGTGGCCGCGCTCTTCGGCACCACCCAGCGGGCGCGCATCCTCGGCTGGCTGTTCGCCTCCCTGATGGCGCAGCTCTTCGTGCTCACCGCCGGCCTGGTGGCCGGCCTCGCGGCCGTCTGGTCCGCGTTCGGCGTACTGGCGGTCGGCGCCGCCCTCCAGGTGTTCGCCGCGACCCTGCCCCGGCTGCGTCGCCCCGAGGCCCAGCGGGAGGCGGCCACCGTCGAGTGGAGCGGGTACGCTGCCGCCCTGATCGCCCTGGCGTTGGCCTTCGACTCGCCCCGGCACATCGCCGCGCTGCTGGCCGCCTGGGGCGCGGTGCTGGGCGTGGCGGCGACCCGACCGGGCCGCCGGCCGGTGGAGCGGCGCATCCTGTTCTGGGCGGTGGTGGTCTGCGAGATCGCGGCCTGGTGGATCCTGATGCGGGTCGCCGACGTGGCGCTGCCGGAGGCCTACACGCTGCCCTTCGCGGCACTCGCCCTGCTCGTCGGCGTGCTGGAGTTGCGGCACCGGCCCGACCTGAGCAGTTGGGTCGCGTACGGGCCCGCGCTGGTCGCCGCGTTCGTGCCGACCCTGGCGATCGTGCTGGCCACCGACTCCAGCACGCTGCGCCAGGTGCTGCTGCTGCTGGGTGCCGTGGCCGTCCTCGTCTTCGGGTCGATGAGCCAGCAGCAGGCGCCGGTGATCGTGGGCGCCGCCGTGACGGCGATCGCGGCGGTGCACGCCCTGTTCAGCCTGGGCCCGTGGCTGGCCCTGATCCCCGTCGGCATCCTGCTGCTGGCGCTCGGCGCGAGCAACGAGCGCCGGCGCCGGGCCCAGGAACGCCTCCAGACGGCCCTGCGCGGCATGCGATGAGATCGGCGGGGCCCGTCCCCGGCGACCGCCAGGGTCGGTCCGGCGGGGAAGGTCAGGCGAGGGAGGCGCGCAGGGCCGCGTCCTTCTCGGCGACCAACTGCTCCAGGTCGGCCTGGTAGGCCGACATCCGGTCGAGCAGGGCGCGGTCGGCGGCGGCCAGGATGCGGACGGCGAGCAGCCCGGCGTTGCGGGCGTTGCCGATCGACACGGTGGCCACCGGCACGCCGGCCGGCATCTGCACGATGGAGAGCAGCGAGTCCATCCCGTCGAGGTGCTTCAACGGCACCGGTACGCCGATCACGGGCAGCGGGGTGACCGAGGCGACCATGCCGGGCAGGGCGGCGGCGCCACCCGCCCCGGCGATGATGACCTTCAGGCCCCGGTCGGCTGCGGCGCGTCCATAGTCGATCATCTTGATCGGGGTACGGTGCGCCGACACGACCTCGACCTCGTACGGCACCTCGAACTCGTCCAGCACCTCGGCGGCGGCCTTCATGGTCGGCCAGTCCGAGTCGCTGCCCATGATCAACCCAACGACGCTCACGCGTGCCTGCCTCTCGTTCGCGACTGCGGGGCTCGCGAGCTGACGCTCACGCGTGCCCCTCGCGCAACCAGCGGGCGGCCCGCGCGGCCCGCGTCCGTACGTCGTCCAGGTCGTCACCGAGCACCGTGACGTGCCCGATCTTGCGGCCGGGTCGCACCTGCTTGCCGTAGAGGTGCACCTTGGCGCCCGGCTCGGCCGCGAAGAGGTGGTGCAGCCGCTCGTCGATCGACATCCCGCCCGGCTCGCCACCGAGGACGTTCGCCATCACCACCACGGGAGCGGCCAGCGAGGTGTCGCCCATCGGGTAGTCGAGCACCGCCCGCAGGTGCTGCTCGAACTGCGACGTGCGTGCACCCTCGATGGTCCAGTGCCCCGAGTTGTGCGGCCGCATCGCCAGCTCGTTCACCACGATCCGGCTGCCCCCCGGCGCGGCCGGGTCGGCGACCTCGAACAGCTCCACGGCGAGCAGGCCCACCACGCCGAGCGCGGTGGCCAGGTCGATGGCGAGCTGCTGGGCGGCGACCGCCAGCTCCTCCGGCAGGCCCGGTGCGGGGGCGAGCACCTCGACGCAGATCCCGTCGCGCTGCACCGTCTCGACCACCGGGTACGCGGCGACCTGCCCGAACGGCGAGCGCGCCACCTGCACGGCGAGTTCCCGGCGCAGCGGCACCCGCTCCTCGACGATCAGCCGGGTGCCACCGGCCAGCAGGGTCGCGGCCAGCTCCTCGGCCTGCGCCGCGTCGTCGACCATCCACACGCCCCGGCCGTCGTACCCGCCGCGGGCCGCCTTGAGCACCACCGGCCAACCGATCTCGTCGCCGAACGCCACCAGGTCGGCGGGCTCGGCGACTCCTCGCCACGCCGGGTTCGGCGCGCCCAGCTCGCCGAGCCGCTCCCGCATGACCCGCTTGTCCTGGGCGTGCAGCAGCGCGTCGGCCGGCGGGAAGAGCTTCACGCCCTCGGCGGCCAGCGTGCGGATGTGCTCGGTGGGGACGTGCTCGTGGTCGAAGGTGACCACGTCGCAGGCCTTGGCGAAGGTGCGCAGCGCGGCGAGGTCGGTGTGGTCGCCGTACTGGACGTCGGCGGCGACCAGCGCGGCGCCGTCGTCGGGGGCCAGCGCGAGCACGCGCAGCGACTGGCCGAGGGCGATCGCGGACTGGTGGGTCATCCGGGCCAGCTGGCCGCCGCCCACCATGCCGACAACGGGCAGACCGGTACGGGAATCCATAGCGGCGCCAGCCTATCGGCACGCCCCGCCACCTGCGCCGCCGGATGGCGCATCGGCCCCGACCGCGGGCGCGCTGCGCGCAGCCGGGAGCGTGCGCCGACCGGAGGCGTCAGCGCCGGGCGAGCTGGCCGACCAGGTCGTCCACCGTCGTCACCGGGCGCTCACAGACGAAACCCCGGCAGGCGTACGCGGTGGGTCGCCCGCCGACCATCGGCCGCTCGGCGAGCAGCGGCACCCCGGGCTGGCCGGACCGGCCCGCCACGATCACCGCGCCGGGCGGGGCGTGCCGGTGTGCCGCCGCGACCAGCGGGTCCCCGGTCGGCTCGTCGGTGACCACCGCGACCTCGTACGGCCCCGAGAGCAGCGCCTCCCCGACGGTGGCCGCGTAGCCGGTGAACCGGGCGTGCCGGCCGACGATGGGCGCCACGGTCGACAGCGCCGCCTCGGCGGCCTCCCGGTAGCGGGTCTCCCCGGTCAGCGCCGCGTACGCGACCAGCGCCGCGACGATCGCCGAGCGCCCGGACGGGGTGGCGTTGTCGGTGGGGTCGGCGGGGCGGCTGACCAGGCGTTCGGCGTCGTCGGCGGTGTCGTAGAAGGCGCCGCCCGGCGCGGCGAACCGCTCCAGCGCGACGTCGAGCAGGCCACCGGCCAGGGTCAGCCAGCGGCCCTCCCCGGTGAGCTGGTGCAGGGCGCAGAACGCCTCGGCCACGCAGCCGTGGTCCTCCAGCACGCCGGCCGGCTCGCCGACGGTCCCACCGCGCGAGACGCGGCGCAGCCGCCCGGCCACGATGTGGCGGTCGGCCAGCACCTCGCCGATCCGGACCGCCGCGGCGGCGGTGACGGGATCCCCGGTGAGCGCGGCGTGCTCGACCAGCGCGGTGACCGCGAGCCCGTTCCAGGCGGCGACCACCTTGTCGTCGCGGGCCGGTTGGGGCCGGGCGTCGCGGACCTCGCGCAGCCGGGCCCGGATCCGCTCCCACCGGGCAGCCACCTCCGGGGCGACGTCGTCGACGTCCCGGGCCAGCCGCAGCACGCTCGTGCCGTGCTCGAACGTGCCCTCGTCGGTGACCGCGAACAGGTCGGCGGCGAAGCGGCCGTCGTCCTCCCCCAGCACCTCGACGAGCTGGGCCGGCGTCCAGGAGTAGGTGAGCCCCTCGACGCCCTCGGTGTCGGCGTCGAGGGCGGAGGCCAGGCCGCCCTCGGGGGTGCCCAGGTCGTCGATCATGAACGCGGCGGTCTCGGCGGCGACCCGGGCGGCGAGGGGATCGCCGGTCAGGCGCCAGAGCTGGGTGTACGCCCGCAGCAGCAGCGCGTTGTCGTAGAGCATCTTCTCGAAGTGCGGCACGGTCCAGTGCCCGTCGACCGAGTAGCGGGCGAAGCCGCCGGCGAGCTGGTCGTAGATGCCGCCCCGGGCCATCGCCTCGCAGGTGTGCCGGGCGATCTCCAGGCTGCGCGGCGAGCCGGTGCGCTGGTGGTGCCGGAGCAGGAAGAGCAGGTTCATGTGCGGCGGGAACTTCGGCGCGCCGCCGAAACCGCCGTTCACCTCGTCGTACTCCTTGGCGAGCTGGTCGGCCGCGGCGTCGAGCAGCGCGGCGTCCAGCGGCGCGGTGGGCCCGCCCACGGCCTGCGCGCCGCCGATCGCCTCGACCACGGCGGCGCCCTGCTGGACGACGGCGTCGCGCTGGTCCCGCCAGGCCGCGGCGACCGACTGGAGCAGCCGGACGAAGTTCGCCCGGGGGAAGTAGGTGCCGCAGAAGAACGGGGTGCCGTCGGGCGTGGCGAAGACGGTCATCGGCCACCCGCCCTGCCCGGTCATCGCCTGGGTGGCGGTCATGTAGACGGCGTCGACGTCGGGGCGTTCCTCGCGGTCCACCTTGACGCAGACGAAGTCGTCGTTCATGAGGGCGCCGACCTGCTCGTTCTCGAACGACTCGTGGGCCATCACGTGGCACCAGTGGCAGGCGGCGTAGCCGACCGAGATGAGCACCGGCACGTCCCGGCGCTTCGCCTCGGCGAACGCCTCGTCGCACCACGGCCACCAGTCGACCGGGTTGTCGGCGTGCTGGAGCAGGTACGGGCTCGTGGCGTCAGCGAGTCGGTTCACCCGACGACCATAACCACCCGGTGACGCGCCCGCCCGCGCTCCGACGTGGACCGGCCTTCCCCCGGCCGTACGGCGGGTGGGGTCAGGAGGCGCCGTCGGCGCGCAGCGGGAAGACGTTGGGGCGGGCCTCGTCGAGCAGGGTGCCGAGGACCGCGCCGATCTTGTCGGCCGGCATCGGCTTGAAGAAGTGGTAGCCCTGGGCGGCCGTGCAGCCCAACTCGGCCAGCGCGAGGCGCTGCTCGGCGGTCTCCACGCCCTCGGCGACCACCCGCAGCCCCAGCTCGTGGGCGAGGCCGACGGTGGTCCGTACGATCGCCGCCGCCTCCGGGGAGTCGGCCATCCGGATCACGAAGGAACGGTCCACCTTGAGCTCGTCCACCGCGATCCGGGTGAGGAACGTCAGCGAGGAGAAGCCCGTGCCGAAGTCGTCGACGGCGAGCTGCACGCCCATCGACCGCAGGGTGGCGAGCACCTCGTCGATGACCTCCAGCTCGCTCATCACCACCGTCTCGGTGATCTCCAGCACCAGCCGGTCCGGCGGCACCTGGTGCCGGCGCAGGGCATCGGCGATCTCGGTGGGCAGGCGGGGGTCGAGCAGGCTGCGCGCCGACAGGTTGACCGAGATCGGCACGTCGAGCCCGTCGCGGGCCCAGCCGGCGGCGACCGCGAGCGCCTTGTCCAGCACGTAGCGGGTGAAGGTGCCGAGCTGCTCGCTGTTCTCCACCGGGCGGATGAAGTCGTGCGGCCCGAGCCAGCCCCGGCGCGGGTGCCGCCAGCGGATCAGCGCCTCCACCCCCGTCGGGGCGCCGGTGGTCAGGTCGACCGCCGGCTGCAACGCCAGCACGAGCTGGTCGTCGGTCTTCAGCGCCTCGCGCAGCTCGGCCAGCAGGGCCAGCTGGTCGGTGCTGGCGGCGTCCCGGGCGGAGTCGTACGCGGCGACGCTGCCGCCGCCCTCCTTGGCCTGGTACATGGCGATGTCGGCCCGGCGCAGCAGCTCGGTCAGGTCGGCGGTGCCGGCGTCGGCGACCACCACCCCGACGGAGACCTCGACGGACATCCGCACCCCGGCCACCTCGGTCGGCGCGGCGAGCCGCTCGGCGATCTCGCGGGCCTGCCGCAGTGCGTACGCCATCGGGGCGGCCCGGTCGCCGATCACCGGGACCGACGTGAGCAGCAGCGCGAACTCGTCGCCGCCGAGGCGGGCGAGCAGGTCCCCGGGGCGGGCGAGGGCACCCAGCCGGTTGGCGGTCAACCGCAGCAGCTGGTCGCCGGCCGCGTGCCCGAGGGTGTCGTTGACCCCCTTGAACTGGTCGATGTCGAGCAGCAGCAGCGCCACCGGGTGGTCGTGGGCGAGCTGGCGCAGCGCCTGGTCGCCCTTGCTGAGCAGGGCCGACCGGTTCACCAGGCCGGTGAGCTGGTCGTGCACCGCCTCGTACGACGAGCGGGCGGTGACCAGGCGCAGCTCGCGGTGGGTCGCGGCGTCGTGCAGCGCGGCGGCGAGCGCGTCGCCGAACGCGGCCACGGCGTCGCGTTCCCGGGCGTTGGGGGGCGCGCAGCGCGGGAACCGGACCCGCAGCTCACCCACGCGGGCGGCCCCCACGGAGAGGGTACGCACCAGCTCGTGGTCCTCCGGCTCGGTCCGGCCGGGCGGTGCGACCTCCCGGTCGACCAGCTGGCCGCCCGGGTCGCCGCGGTAGCGCCGCCACCGGCCGTCGCCCCGGGCCACGTCGACGTCGACGAGTTCGGCGTTGAACAGGGTCAGCGCGCCCGTCACGGCGGCCGTGGCGACGCCCCGCTCGTCGAGCTGGTTGAGCGCGGCGGTGGCCTCGGCGAAGGCCCGCCAGGTGCGCCGCTCCTGGTCGGCGCGGAGCCGGTGCCGGTAGGTCTGCTGGAGCAGCCAGAGCGGCGGCGGGAGCAGCAGCAGCCAGCGCGCGTCGAGTTCCAGCAGCGCCACCACGACCAGGCCGACGGCCACGTTCCCGACGAACATCAGCAGCTTGCCCCGCAGCGCGGCGAGCAGCGGCGGCGCGACGGGGATGCCGTGCCGCAGCGCCAGGGTGGCGCCGCCGAGCCAGGCGGTGGCGAGAAGGTAGGTGACCGAGCCCGCGAGCACGGCCAGGGCGAGCGCCGGGGTCGGCGTCGCCAGCAGCGGCTCGCCGAGCACGGTGGTGACGGAGACGGCCAGGGCGGTGGCGGCGGTCAGCGACGCCGTGATCCGGACGACCTCCAGCACCGGCCGCCGGTCGCCGAGCAGCGACATGGCCGACCAGGCGAGCGCGGCGCCGAGGAGCGCGGCGGAGGGGAGCCAGCCGGTGGGCGTCAGGTAGAGGCAGATGATCAGCGCGGCCTCGCCCCAGGTGATGCTCACCATCCCGGCGCCGGTGCGGAAGCGCAGCCGGGCCAGCTGGGCGACGGCGAACACGGCGACGGCGAGGCCGAAGCGGGCCGGCCCGCCGAGCGGGTCGTCGGCGGGAAGATGGGTCGGGGCGGTCCACCCCAGCCCGGCGGCGATCAGCGCGGTCAGCGCGACGGCGGCGGTGAGCAGGAGCAGTCGCGCGGGGGTGCTGCGGGCTCCGACCCGGTCGGTCGACTCGCCGGCCCTGCCGGAGGTCACCGGGCCGCTCCGCCCGCGGGCCGCTCGCCGGTACGACGGGCGGCCGCTGGTGTGGTGGTCATCGGCGCCCCCTCCCGCGCACGGCTCGGGAACTCTTGGTCCCCCCGGCGAGAGGCTAAGGCAAACCCGGTGGCCGCAACAGGGGGCGACGACCGGGTTCGACGTGAATCATGGGCGGACTAGCCGTTGCGACGCTGCTGACGCCCGGTGGGAGCGGCGGAGGATGAATCCTGCGTCAGCGCACCATCTGTCGGATCGACGACTGCCGCATCCGCCTGGTCGGGGGTCGCCGGCGGACCCTGCTGGGGGAACCGGTCGGGCAGCCGACGCAGCCGGGAGTTCATGTTGCGGATCAGCAGGACGGTGGCGGTGGCCAGAACGAGGATGAGGAAGAGGCCCATGGGCCCGGCCAGGCCACCCGTGCGGGTGTCCCCGAAGTTGTTCTGGGCGAGCACCTCTGCGGCGGTCAGCATGGCGTTCCTCCGGTGTGCGGTTGGTGACCAGGGTAGCCCCGGCCCGGATCAGCGGGCATGGGCCGTCTCGCGCACCCCGGCGAAGAGGTCCGACTCGGGCAGCGGGCTGTCGACCAGCGAGCGCACCAGCTCGAAGTCCTCCGTCGGCCACGCCCGCCGTTGCAGCTCCATCGGCACCTGGAACCAGAAGCCGTCCGGGTCGATCTGGGTGGCGTGGGCGCGCAGCGCGTCGTCGCGGACCGGGAAGTAGTCGGCGCACTCGACCCGGGTCGTGATCCGGGGGCCCTTGTCGGGGCGGTCCTCCCAGCGCTTGATCCACTCCTCGTAGGGCGACGTCAGGTCGGCGGCGAGCAGCGTCTCGTGCAGCGCCATGATCTTGCCCTTGGAGAAGCCGATGTCGTAGTAGAGCTTGAGCGGCTGCCACGGCTCGCCCAGCTCCGGATAGCGCTCCGGGTCGCCGGCGGCCTCGAACGCGGCCACGCTGACCTTGTGGGTCATGATGTGGTCGGGGTGCGGGTAGCCGCCCTCCTCGTCGTACGTCGTGACGACGTGCGGACGGAACTGGCGCATCAGCCGCACCAGCGGGCCGGCCGCCACCTCGACGTCCTGGAGGGCGAAGCAGCCCTCGGGCAGCGGCGGCAGCGGGTCGCCCTCGGGCAGGCCGGAGTCGACGAAGCCGAGCCACGCCTGCTCGACGCCGAGGATCGCCCGCGCGGCGTCCATCTCCGCCCGGCGGACGTCGGCGATGTTGGCCCAGACGTCCGGTCGGTCCATCTTCGGGTTCAGCACGCTGCCGCGCTCGCCGCCGGTGCACGTGACCACCAGGACGTCCACGCCCTCGGCGACGTACTTCGCCATGGTCGCGGCGCCCTTGCTCGACTCGTCGTCGGGGTGTGCGTGGACGGCCATCAGTCGCAGTTGCTCTGCCAACGTCGGCGCTCCTCGTCTCTGGCCCCGGCGGACCCCCCGCGGGACCGCCCGGCTGACCTGCCGGAATCTTCCCCCCGCGCCGGGACCTGCCGGTGCCGACCTGTCATATTTGACGACGGGACGGGCTGGGAAGATGGAACTCTGCCATTCTTGCCGATGCCCCCGACAACGACGCCAGGAGATACCCGCCGGTGACCGAGACGCACGCCACACTTCCGCCCGGCGCGCCGGCCTTCCCGCCCGGCCGGTACGGCCGCCGCCGGGAGCCCGGGCGTCGCCGGCCGCTGCTGGTGGCGTTGCTGGTGGTCGCCCTGGTGGCGGTCATGACCCTGGTCGCCGTGCGGCTCTACCGGCAGTACGGCGACCCGAACTACGACGCCGAGGTGATCACCTACACGGGGATCACCGACAGCCAGGTGCTTGTCGACTTCCGGGTCACCGTCCCGAAGGGCGGCTCGGCGGTCTGCCTGCTGCGCGCCCGGGACCGCGACGGCGCCGAGGTGGGCCGGGAAGAGGTGACGGTGACCGCCCGACCCGACCAGCGGCAGGTGACCGCGCAGCACCGGCTGGCCACCACCGCCCGCCCCTTCGTCGGCGAGGTGATGCGCTGCCGGCCCGCGGGCTGAGCGGCCACGGCGCGGGCCGGGCGCGCGGCCCGGACAGCCTCGGCGGCCCGGGCACCCGGGGGTACCGCCGGTGTTCGAGCGCGCCCTGTGTCGTACCGCACTGGTAGCTTGGAAGTTCACCTGTCAGCCAGCACGCACGAACGAGGAGAACGCCTGTGTCCACTGGCAACGAGGCGCCCGCCACCTGGCTGTCCCAGGACGCGTTCGACCGGCTCCAGGGCGAGCTCGACGAGTTGATCGCCAACCGGCCGGTCATCGCCGCCGAGATCAACGCCCGCCGCGAGGAGGGCGACCTGCGGGAGAACGGTGGCTACCACGCCGCCCGCGAGGAGCAGGGCAAGGCCGAGGGGCGCATCCTCTACCTCAAGGAGCTGCTCCGCACCGCCAAGGTGGGCGGGGCGCAGGCCGCCGACGTGGTGTCGCCCGGCATGGTCGTGACGATCTACTTCGACGACGACAAGGACGACACCGAGACCTTCCTGCTCGGCTCCCGGGAGATCGCGTCGACCACCGAGCTGACGGTCTACAGCCCGGAGTCGGCGCTGGGCCAGGCGATCCTGGGCGGCCGGGCCGGCCAGACCTGCACCTACACCGCCCCCAGCGGGGCCGACATCAAGGTGACCGTGGTCAGCTTCGAGCCGTTCTCCGGCTGAGCCCCCGCCGCCGGGCCGGGTCGGCCCGGGCTGGCGACACGGCCGCCCGGGTGCCGATCCGGCCAGGCAGCGACGACGAGCGACCCCGCGAGGCGTGGCACCGGTCCCGGTGTCACGCCTCGCCGGCGAAGACCACCTGGTAGCCGCTGGCCCGCAACGCGCTGATCAGCGTGTCGGAGTGCTCGACCCCCCGGGTCTCCACCGACAGGGCCACCTCCACCTCGCCCAGGCGCAGGTGCGGATTGGCCCGCTGGTGCTCCACGTCCACCACGTTCGCCCGGTGCTCGGCGATCTCCCCGAGCAGCGACGCGAGCTGGCCGGGGCGGTCCGAGCAGCGCACCGTCACCCGCAGGTAGCGCCCGGCGGCAGCGAGGCCGTGCTCGATCACCCGCAGCATCAGCAGCGGGTCGATGTTGCCGCCGGAGAGCACCGCCACCACCGGCGCCTGCACCTCGACGACGCCCGCCAGCAGCGCGGCCACGCCCACCGCGCCGGCCGGCTCGACCACCTGCTTGCCCCGCTCCAGCAGCATCAGCAGCGCCCGGGAGATGTCCTCCTCGGAGACCGTGACGATCTCGTCCACCAGCTTGCGGACGTGGGTGAAGGTGAGTTCCCCCGGCCGGCCGACGGCGATGCCGTCCGCGATGGTGCCGAAGGACGGGAGGCGTACCGGCTCGCCGGCCACCAGGGAGGGCGGGAAGGCGGCGGCGCCGGCGGCCTGCACGCCGATGATCCGCACGTCGGGCCGCAGCGCCTTGGCCACCACCGCCATGCCGGAGACCAGCCCGCCGCCGCCCACCCCCGTGATGATCGTCCTGACCTCGGGGCACTGTTCGAGGATCTCCAGGGCCACCGTGCCCTGGCCGGCGATCACGTCCCGGTGGTCGAACGGATGGATCAGCGTCGCGCCCGTCCGCTCGGCGTAGGTCTGCGCCGCGACCAGGGACTCGTCGACGGTGTTGCCGACCAGCTCGACCTGTGCGCCGTAGCCCTTCGTGGCGGCGACCTTCGGCAGCGGCGCGTTCACCGGCATGAAGACCGTGGCGTGCGTACCGACCAGGCCGGCGGCGAGCGCCACCCCCTGGGCGTGGTTGCCGGCGCTCGCCGCGACCACCCCGTCGGCCCGCTCCGCCTCCGACAGCCGGGAGATCCGCACGTACGCGCCGCGCACCTTGTACGAGCCGGCGCGTTGCAGGTTCTCGCACTTGAGCCACGTCGGCCCGCCCAGCGCCGCGCTGAGCGGCCGGGAGGGCTCCAGCGGGGTGGTGCGGACGACGCCGGCGAGGAGTTCCCGCGCGGCCCGTACGTCGGCGAGACCGACCAGTTCCGTCATGCCCTGATCGTGCCACCCGCCACCCGCGCCGACGCGCGGCACGCCACCTGTCAGACGGGGGCGGGGATGCGCGGGTAGCCGGGGGCGTGGCGGGACCAGGGGGCCTGCATCTCGAACTGGCCGGCGACGCCGAGGAGCAGCAGCTCGCTGCCGGGCGGGCCGATCAGCTGCACCGCGACCGGCAGCCCGTCCGGGCGGCGGCCGACCGGCACCACCAGCGCGGGCAGGCCGGCGATGTTCCACGGCGCGGCGAACGGGGCGTACCGGACGTTGGCCAGCATGTTGGCCCGCCAGGACCGGCCGGACCAACCGCCGGCCTCCGGCGGCGCGGTGGCCAGGGCGGGCGTGAGCAGCAGGTCGACCGAGTGGTCGGCGAAGAAGCCGATCGAGCGCTCGCGCCAGGCGGCCCGGTCGGCCTCCCGGACGTACCCCCGCCGCTGCGCCCACTCGCCGAGGGCGACGTGCCGGCGGCTGCGCCGCTGGAGACCGCGCCGGTCCACGCCGGCGGCGCGGACGTCGGCCGCCGCCGCGGCGAACCAGGTGGCGATGCCCTGCAGGCCCAGGGCCGTCGGGTAGACCGGATCGGCCGGCACGGTGTCGTGGCCCGCGCCCGCGAGCAGCCGCCCGGCGGCGGCGACCGCGTCCCGGTTGGGCGCGTCGGCGTGCACGCCCCGCACGGGCGAGCGGAGCGAGACGCCCACCCGCAGTCGCTGCGGCGGCACCAGCTTGTCCGGGCGGCGGCCGGCCAGCACCGAGAAGCCGACGGCCGCGTCGGCGACCGTGCTGGTCAGCATGCCGTGCTCGGTGAGCCCGAACCAGTCGTCCGCGCCGAGCTGGCACGGGACCACACCCCGGCCCGGCTTGAGCCCGACCAGGCCGCAGCAGGCCGCCGGGATGCGGATCGAGCCGAGGCCGTCGTTGCCGTGGGCGATCGGCACCAGGCCGGCGGCCACGGCCGCGGCCGCGCCCCCGGACGAGCCGCCGGGGGTACGCCGGGTGTCCCAGGGGTTGCGGGTCACGGCCGTCTCGTCGTCGGTGAGGCCCCAGAGGCCGAGCTCCGGCATCCGGGTCACCCCGAGGATCACCGCGCCGGCACCACGCAGCCGCCGGACCACCTCGTGGTCGGCCTCGGCCACCGGCGTACGCACCGCCGCCGACCCGTTCCAGGTGGGCAGCCCGGCGACGGGGGTGTTCTCCTTGACCGCCACCGGCACCCCGGCCAGCGGAAGGTTGGCCAGGTCCTCCTGCTCGTCGACCTTCTCCGCCTCGGTGATCGCCTCCCCGCCGCGTACCGTGCGGAACGCGGCGAGGTCGGCGTCGACCCGGGCGATGTGGTCCAGGTGGTCGGCGACGACCTGGGTGGCCGTGACGTCGCCCCGGCGTACGCCCCGGGCGATCTGCTTGGCGGTCGCCCCCACCCAGGTCGGCATGATGTCCTGCACGGCCACCCTCCCAGCCAGCGGTCAGCCCAGCGCCTGCTCCAGATCGGCGAGCAGGTCGTCGACCGTCTCGATGCCGACAGACAGTCGCACGAGATCGCCGGGAACTTCAAGCGGCGAGCCGGCAGCACTTGCGTGTGTCATCCGGCCCGGGTGCTCGATCAGGGATTCCACCCCGCCGAGCGACTCGGCGAGGATGAAGAGCTTCGTCCGGTTGCAGATCTCGACGGCGTGGTCCTCGCCGCCAGCGGCCCGGAACGAGATCATGCCGCCGAAGCGGCGCATCTGCTTCGCGGCCACCTCGTGGCCCGGGTGCGCGGGCAGCCCCGGGTAGATGACCTGACCGACCTTGGCGTGCCCGTCCAGGTAGGCCGCGATCCGCTCGGCGTTGTCGCAGTGCCGGTCCATGCGTACGCCCAGGGTCTTGATGCCGCGCAGGGTCAGCCACGCGTCGAAGGGCCCGTTGATCGCGCCCATCGCGTTCTGGTGGTAGCGCAGCTCCTCGCCGAGCCCGGCGTCGGCCGCGACGAGCGCGCCACCGACCACGTCGGAGTGGCCGCCGATGTACTTGGTGGTCGAGTGCACCACCACGTCCGCGCCGTGCGCGATCGGCTGCTGGAGGTACGGCGAGGCGAACGTGTTGTCGACGACCAGCAGGGCGCCCGCGTCGTGCGCGACGCCGGCCAGCGCGGCGATGTCGGCGATGCCGAGCAGCGGGTTGGTGGGCGTCTCCACCCAGACGATCCGGGTCCGGCCCGGCTCGACGGCGGCCCGGATCGCGTCGGGGTCGGAGACCTTAGCCGGGGTGAAGTCCAGCCCCCAGCGCTCGGCCACCCGGGCGAAGAGCCGGTACGTGCCGCCGTACGCGTCGTCGGGGATCACCACGTGGTCGCCCGGCTTGCAGACGGTACGCAGCAGGGTGTCCTCGGCGGCCAGGCCGCTGGCGAAGGCGAGCCCGACGGGGCCGCCCTCCAGCGCGGCGAGGCACTCCTGGAGGGCGTCGCGGGTCGGGTTGCCGGAGCGGCTGTACTCGTAGCCCAGCCGGGGCGCGCCGACGGCGTCCTGGGCGTAGGTGCTGGTCTGGTAGATCGGTGGGATCACCGCGCCGGTGCGGGCCTCGGGGTCCTGGCCGGCGTGGATGGCGAGCGTGTCGAAGCCGTGACTCATCCCGTGAGGCTAATCCCCCGTCCCGAAGGCTGGAACGGAACGGTGCTGTCGGGTCCGCGCCCACGCCGGCGGGCCGGCGCGGGGATGTCTCCCATCCGGGCGGCCGGCATAGCCTGGACGGATGAGCGGGTGCGTGTTCTGCGGGATCGTGGCCGACGAGACTCCCGCCTTCCGGGTCGCCGACGAGCCCGACGGGGTGGCGTTCCTGGACACCCGGCCGGTCTTCAAGGGGCACGTGCTGGTGGTGCCGCGCACGCACCTGGTCGCCCTGGCCGACTTGCCCGGCGAGTCGCTGGCCGGCTACTTCGGCCTGGTGCGGCGGCTCGCGGTCGCCGTGGAGGCCGGCACGGAGGCCGGGGGCACGTTCGTGGCGATGAACAACAAGGTGTCCCAGTCCGTCCCGCACCTGCACACCCACGTGGTGCCGCGCACGAAGGGCGACGGCCTACGCGGCTTCTTCTGGCCGCGCACCCGCTACGCCGACGACGCCGAGGCCGAGACCTACGCCGCCCGCATCACCGCAGCCCTCTGACGCGCCCCCAGCCGTCCGGAGGCGGGCGGAGGCCGGCGGGCCGCCGGAGCCAAGCAGGGCCGGCGGAGGCAAGCGGAGCGGGCGGAGGCAAGCGGAGCGGGCGGAGCGGGGGCGAACGCGACAGCCCACGCGAAGCGGGGCAGGCGTGGCGAGCGACGGGGAGCGAGTCGGGGCGGCAGGACCCTTTGGTGCGCGCCTCTCGACACCCTTTGTCACACACCGTAGCAATGGTCACGCGTCACGCTCTGCTACGAGCGCGCGGGGCGCTCCGGGTGCCATCTCACGCCCTTTGCTCTGCAGCCATATCCGCACCAAGTCGCTGACCTGCCACGACACGAAACGCCCGCGCCGCCAGGACGGGACCGGTCACCACCTAGCGTGACTGTTGCATATAGGGATGCAGAGCAAAGCGGGTGAGACGAGGTCGGCGCGGCCGGCGACCTATGTCACCGCGAGTGATGGGGCGTGCGGCAGACGTGACCGGTCCGAGCGGGCCGCCGCTGCCCGGCGGACGACTGTGACCTTCTCCCGCGCGGCGGTCGCCTGAGTGTGGGTGGAGCGGGTAAGGAAGGCGGATCCGGCGGTGTTGCACGCTGGGAGAGTGACGAGAGGAGTCCCACCGTGTTCCTGCGCCGCATGAAGGCCGAACTGCCCACCTCCGACCAGGCCCTGCCGGGTCGCCTGATCGCGATGCCGATCGCGGACCGGCACGAGGTGCTGGGCACCCCGCTCAAGGGTCCGTTCCCGGAGGGCGCACAGATGGCCGTGTTCGGCATGGGCTGCTTCTGGGGGGCCGAGCGGCTGTTCTGGACGCTGCCGGGTGTGATCACCACGTCCGCCGGCTACGCGGGCGGCATCACGCCGAACCCGACGTACGAGGAGGTGTGCTCGGGGATGACGGGGCACGCCGAGGTGGTCCAGGTGGTCTACGACCCCGCCACGATCAGCTACGAGGACCTGCTGAAGGTCTTCTGGGAGAACCACGACCCGACCCAGGGCATGCGTCAGGGCAACGACGTGGGCACCCAGTACCGGTCGACGATCTACGTGACCACGGACGAGCAGCTCGCCACCGCCCAGGCGTCCCGGGACGCGTTCGCACCAATCGTGGCGCGGGCCGGCAAGGGCGAGATCACCACCGAGATCGACCGGCTCGGCCAGTACTACTTCGCCGAGGACATGCACCAGCAGTATTTGGCGCCCACCAAGAACCCGAACGGGTACTGCAACCACGGCCCGAACGGGCTGAGCTGCCCGGTCGGCGTCGCCCGGGTGCCGTCCGACCTTCACTAGTCTCTCGGGACAGAGCCGGTCTCTCGGGACAGAGCCGGCCGCCACACCGCTCCCCCGCCGGCATCGGCGTGGAAATTTCCTGCCTGAGGTGTCGTATCCGCCTGACGCCGTTCGTAGCGGAGTTGTAGGCAGACAAGGGTCCGCCCGAGACGAGGGAGCAGACATGGCCGAGTACCTCATCTACTTCAACCAGCAGTGGGTGGGTGACCACACTGAGGAGTGGTTTCGCTCGCGCGGACCACTCGCCATGGCGGTCGTGGAGGAGATGAAGGCAGCCGGGGCGTACGTGTTCGCCGGGGGCCTGGAGGGAGGGGACACCCCCGTCTTCAGTGCCGACGCCACGAGCGGCACGTTGGTGTTCACCGACGGGCCGTACGCCGAGACCAAGGAGTGGCTGGGTGGGCTGACCGTGGTGGACGTGGCCGACGTGGAAACGGCCCGGATGTGGGCCGGCAAGCTCGCGGAGGCATGCGGCTGGCCCCAGGAGGTCCGACGGTTCGGCCGCGTCCCGCAATCCGGTGATGAGTGAGGGGGAGTCGGCACGGCAACCCCGGCACAGTCACGGAGGCCGGCGCGGCATCGGTCGCGCCGGCCTCCGCGCTCCCGAACTGAGCAATCGATCACATCCGCCGCCGGGCGGAAACCGCCCCATCCGCCACTCCTGACGCGGTCCGCCACCGGAGCCGACACGTGCCGTGACGGAATCGCGTAGTGTAGCAAAACTTCAAGAAACTGTTATCAGCTCAACGGGCAATCCTCGCCGCCCTCTGGCAGCATTGCCTGGCATGTGCGGACTTGCGGGAGAGTTCCGCCGTGACGGCTCACGCGCCGACGTAGCGGCGGTGGAGCGCATGGCGGCCACGATGAGCGACCGGGGGCCCGACGACAGCGGCGTCTGGGCCCAGGGCCCGACGGCCCTCGGACACCGCCGTTTGAAGATCATCGACCTCTCCGCCGCGAGCGGGCAACCGCTGGTCGACCCCGGTGCGGGACTGACCGGCGTCTTCAACGGGTGCATCTACAACTACCGCGAGCTGCGCGAGGAACTCCAGGCCAAGGGCCACCGGTTCTTCTCCTCCGGCGACAGCGAGGTCGTGCTCAAGGCGTACGCCGAGTGGGGGCTCGACTTCGTCGACCACCTGATCGGCATGTTCGCCGTGGCGATCAGCGAGCGGGACACCGGCCGGCTGGTGCTGGCCCGGGACCGGCTCGGCATCAAGCCGCTCTACCTGGCCGAGACGCCCGGCGCGGTGCGCTTCGCCAGCACCCTGCCCGCGCTGCTGGCCGGGGGCGGCGTCGACACCGGCATCGACCCGGTCGCGCTCGCGCACTACCTGAGCTTCCACAGCATCGTGCCGCCGCCGCGCACCATCCTGCGCGGCGTCACCAAGCTGCCCCCGGCGACCGTACGGGTCTACGAGGCGGACGGCCGCACCTCCGAGCGGGTCTACTGGGACCCGGCCTTCACCCGCTCCGCCGAGCGGGCCGGCTGGTCCGAGAAGGACTGGCAGGACGCCCTGCTGGAGTCGCTGACCACCGCCGTACGCCGACGGATGGTGGCCGACGTGCCGGTGGGCGTGCTGCTCTCCGGCGGGCTGGACTCCAGCCTGGTGGTCGCCCTGCTCGCCGGGGAGGGCCAGCGCGGGCTGTCCACCTTCTCCATCGGCTTCGACGCGGTCGGCGGCCGGGAGGGCGACGAGTTCCGCTACTCCGACCTCGTCGCGAAGACGTTCGACACCGACCACCACCAGATCCGGGTGGCCGCCGCCGACCTGGTGCCGCCGCTGGAGGCGGCCGTCGCCGCGATGTCCGAGCCGATGGTCAGCCACGACTGCGTGGCGTTCTACCTGCTCAGCGAGGTGGTGTCGCAGCACGTCAAGGTCGTCCAGTCCGGCCAGGGCGCGGACGAGATCCTCGGCGGCTACCACTGGTACCCGCCGCTGGCGAAGGTCGGCCGGGACCGGGCGCTCGACACGTACGCCGGGGCCTTCTTCGACCGGGACGCGGCCGGGCTGGCCCGGGTGCTGAACCCGGCCTGGCTGACCGACGGCGACCCGGCGCGGGAGTTCGTGGCCGCGCACCTCGGCCGGGCCGGCGCCGAGACCGCCGTCGACGCCGGCCTGCGCATCGACACCCAGGTCATGCTGACCGACGACCCGGTCAAGCGGGTGGACAACATGACGATGGCGCACGGGCTGGAGGCCCGCGTGCCGTTCCTCGACCACGAGTTCGTCGAGCTCGCCGCGAGCTGCCCGCCGGAGCTGAAGCTGGCGCAGGGCGGCAAGGGCGTGCTCAAGGAGATCGGCCGCCGGGTACTGCCGCACGAGGTCATCGACCGGCCGAAGGGCTACTTCCCGGTGCCGGGCCTCACCCACCTGGAGGGCAAGCTCCTCGACCGGGTACGCGACGCGCTCTCCGCGCCCGAGGCCCGCCGCCGCGACCTGTTCCGCGCCGACTACGTCGACGCCCTGCTTGCCGACCCGAACGCCGAACTGACCCCGTTGAACGGAAACAAGCTGTGGCAACTCGGACTCCTGGAAATGTGGCTCCAGAGCCACGGAATCGACTCACCGTGACCGACACCCTGGCGACCGGCGCGGCCCGGACCGACCGGTCGCGCAACAGCCGGCGACGGGAGCGGGTGGGCCCCGGCGGCGATCCGATGGCGCCGGAGCCGGCGGAGCCGCCGACCCGGGAGGGCCACACCGACGTGGTGCTGGACTGCGGCTGGGGGCGGCTCGTCTTCGGGCAGACCTTCGCCGACCAGGCCGCCGTCGCCGCCGTGCTGCGCTCCGAGGCCGCCGGCTCCCGGGACATCTGCATCTACCTGCGCGACCCGCACGTGCTGGTGTCCCGGCTGCCCGACGAGCTGTTCATCGACCCGTCGCTGACCTACCGGCTGCCGCTCGACGGTGACCGTCCGACCGGCGACGGCGACGTGCCGGGGCTGACCATCCGCCCGCTGGCCGACGCCGCCGACGCGGACGCCGTGAACCGGATCTACGCTCGCAACGGCATGGTCACCGCCGGGGTCGACGTGCTCGTCGCCAACGCGCGTACCGACCGGTTCCTGCACCTGGTCGCCGAGGACGCCACCGGCGAGGTCGTCGGCACCATCACCGGCGTCGACCACGTCGCGGTCTTCGACGACCCGGAGAACGGCGCCAGCCTGTGGTGCCTCACCGTCGACTTCAACACCGCGCCGCCGGGCACCGGCCAGGCGCTGATCACCGCGCTGGCCGCCCGGCTGGTCGAGCGGGGCCGGGCGTACGTGGACCTGTCCGTGCTCGCCGAGAACGGCGGGGCGATCCGGCTCTACGAGCGGCTCGGCTTCTACCGCACGGCGACGCTCTGCGTGAAGCGGAAGAACCCGATCAACGAACGGCTCTTCCTGCCCGCCATGCCCGAAGGGTACGACCAGCTCAACCCGTACGCCAGGATCGTCGCCGACGAGGCGATGCGGCGCGGCATCCGGGTGGAGGTCACCGACCCCGCCTGGGGTGAGCTGCGGCTGAGCAGCGGCGGGCGGACCGTGCTGACCCGCGAGTCGCTGTCGGAGCTGACCTCGGCGGTGGCGATGAGCCGCTGCGACGACAAGCGGGTCACCCGCCGGATCCTCACCGAGGCGGGGCTCTCCGTGCCGCGCGGCCGGACCGCCACCGGCGACGACCGCGACACCGCCTTCCTCGCCGAGGTTGGCCGGGTGGTGGTCAAGCCGGCGCGCGGCGAGCAGGGCAACGGCATCACGGTGGGCGTACGGACCCCCGAGGCGCTGGCCGCCGCCGTCGAGCTGGCCGCCCGGTTCTGCCCGGACGTGCTGATCGAGGAGATGCGCGCCGGCGAGGACCTGCGCGTCGTCGTCATCGACCACGAGGTGGTGGCCGCCGCGGTCCGGCGCCCCGCCTCGATCACCGGCGACGGGGTGCACGACATCGCCGAGCTGATCGAGCGGCAGAGCCGCCGCCGGGCCGCCGCCACCGGTGGCGAGTCCCGCATCCCGCTCGACGACATGACCCGCGACGTGCTCGCCGAGGCCGGCCACGAGCTGCACGACGTGCTGCCCGAGGGGCAGGTGCTGGCCGTACGCCGGACCGCGAACCTGCACACCGGCGGCACCATCCACGACGTCACCGCCGAGCTGCACCCGGCGATCGCCGAGGCGTGCGTGGCGGCCAGCCGGGCCCTGGACATCCCGGTCACCGGGCTGGACCTGCTGGTCGGTGCCCCGGACCGCCCGGAGCACGTGTTCATCGAGGCCAACGAGCGGCCCGGCCTGGCCAACCACGAGCCGCAGCCGACCGCCGAGCGCTTCGTGGACCTGCTCTTCCCCGGCACCCGGGCGCCGCAGCGGCTCTGGACCCCGGCCGGTCCGGGAGGTGCCGCGTGAGCCCGAGGCCCCTGGAGATCGACCTGGACTACCTGCGCCAGGTGCTGGTGGAGCTGCTGGAGATCCCGAGCCCGTCGGGGCGTACGGACCACGTGCAGCAGTACGTCGGCGAGCGGCTCTCCGCGCTCGGCATCCCCTCCACGCTGACCCGGCGCGGCGCGCTCAGCGCCTGCCTGCCCGGCCCCCGCTCGACGGGCGCGGACCGGGCGATCGTGGTGCACACCGACACCATCGGCGGCATGGTGAAGCGGCTGAAGGAGAACGGCCGGCTGGAGCTGAAGACGATCGGTACGCACAGCGCCCGGTTCGCCGAGGGCGCGCACGTGCGGATCTTCACCGACGACCTGGAGCGGGTGATCACCGGCCAGGTGCTGCCGCTGAAGGCCAGCGGCCATCGCTACAACGACGACGTGGACCTCCAGGGCGTCGGCTGGCAGCACGTCGAGGTCCGGGTCGACGAGCCGGTCGAGGACATCGCCGGGCTGCGCGCCCTCGGCATCGACGCGGGCGACTTCGTGGCGTTCCTGCCGAACCCGACGATCGCCCCCAGCGGGTACGTCAAGTCCCGGCACCTGGACGACAAGGCCGGCGTGGCGGCGGTCCTCACCGCGCTCAAGGCGATGGTCGACGCCGGCGTACGCCCGGCGGTCACCGCGCACCTGCTGGTCACCGTGACCGAGGAGATCGGGCACGGGGCGTCGCACGGGCTCGACCCCGACGTGGCGGAGATCGTCTCCGTCGACGCGGCGGTGGTGGCGCCCGGCCAGCAGTCCCGCGAGGACGCGGCCACGCTGGCCATGGGCGACGGCGTGGGCCCGTTCGACTACCACCTGACCCGCAACCTGGCCTCGATCGCCGCCGAGCACGGGGTGGACCTGGTCCGGGACGTCTTCGAGTACTACCGCTCGGACGTGGCGGCGGCGGTGGAGGCCGGCGCGCACGCCCGGGTGGCGCTGCTCGGCTTCGGCGTGGACGCCACCCACGGGCACGAACGCACCCACCTGGAGGGCCTGCGCCAGCTCACCCAGCTGCTCTGCCTCTACCTCCAGAGCGACCTGGTCTTCCCCGAGTGGGACGCCGAGCCGGAGGGCGACCTGGCCGACTTCCCGTCGCTGGCCGTGCAGCCGGCCAGCGAGGAGGGCCCCCGCGAGGGCCCGATCGGCATCGCCGAGAACACCTGACCGCCGGCCCGCCATTCCCCGGCGCCGTGTGATCGAAATCCGTTGCCGGCGGCGCGCGGGCTGGATAGCGTGGCGGTACACGGGAAAGGAGGTGGTCCAGACTTGTATAGCAATCGGACTCGTGAGGTGGCTGTCCGCTAGCCGCTGTCCTCGACAGTGAAACCGTCCGCCGCGAGGCGGGCAACACAGCACCAATCGTCGAGACCGTGTGGCAGCGGTGCGGCGAAACCACGACAGCCACCCGACCCCCGGGGTGCCGGCCCAGTCCAGCCGGCCCGTGCGCGAGCACGGAAGCCCCGGGGGTCGACCCTTTTCCGCAGGCCGGGTGGCCGACGCAGCCGGAGGTCACCGTGTCGATGCGCGAGCTGGTGGTGCTCGGCACGGCCAGCCAGACCCCCACCCGGCAGCGCAACCACAACGGCTACGTGCTGCGCTGGGACGGCGAGGTGATCCTCTTCGACCCGGGCGAGGGCAGCCAGCGGCAGCTCCTGCACACCACGGTCACCGCCACCGACCTGACCCGGATCTGCGTCACCCACTTCCACGGCGACCACTGCCTCGGCCTGCCCGGCACCATCCAGCGGCTCTCCCTCGACCGGGTGCCGCACCCGGTGGCGGTGCACTTCCCGGCCGGCGGCGCCGAATACTTCGCGCGGCTGCGGCACGCCGCCAGCTTCCACGAGACCGCCGAGCTGCGCGTCGAGCCCATCGAGGCCGACGGGCAGCGGATCGCGCTGGGCGTCGGCACGCTGGAGGCCCGCCGGCTGCGGCACCCCATCGAGACGTACGGCTACCGGCTCGTCGAGCCGGACGGCTGCCGGATGCTGCCGGAGCGGCTGGCCGCGTACGGCATCGCCGGGCCGGCGGTCGGGGAGCTGATCCGCGTCGGCCACCTCGACGTCGACGGGCGCCGCGTCACCCGCGAGGAGGTGAGCGTGCCCCGGCCCGGGCAGCGGTTCGCCTTCGTCATGGACACCGGCCTCTGCGACGGGGTGTACGCCCTCGCCGAGCACGCCGACCTGCTGGTCATCGAGTCGACGTTCCTCGACTCGGAGGCCGCGCTGGCCGCCGAGGTCGGCCACCTCACGGCGGGCCAGGCCGCGCGGGTGGCGGCCGAGTCGGGCGTACGCCGGCTCGTGCTCACCCACTTCTCCCAGCGGTACGCCGACCCGGCCCGCTTCGCCGACGAGGCCCGCGCGCACTTCGACGGCGACCTGGTGATCGCCGAGGACCTGACGACCGTGCAGGTCCCGCCCCGACGGGTAGCCTCGGCCGGGTGACGGTCACCCTGCGCCCCGCCACCGTCGACGACCTGATGGCGGTGGGCGCGCTGCACCAGCGTTCCCGGGTCGCCGCCTACGCGTCCTTCCTGCCGGCGCGGGCGCTGGCCGACCCGACGCCCGAGGCGATGGGCGCGTACTGGACCGAGCGGTGGACGTGGGAGCGGGACGAGCACCGGATGACGGTGGCCGAGCGCGCCGGCCGGCTGGTCGGCTTCAGCTATCTCGGCCCGGACGACGAGGGCGACCCGGTGACCGGCCTGCTCAACGCCATCCACCTCGAGCCCGCCGAACGCGGCCGGGGCACCGGGCGCACCCTGATGGTCGATGCCCTGGACGCCATGCGCGCCCGCGGCTGGTCCCGCGCGGTGCTCTGGGTGCTGCGGGACAACGCGCACGCCCGGCGCTTCTACGAGCGCGGCGGCTGGACCCCCACCGGCACCGAACGCGACGAGCACATCGGCGGGCTGCTCACCCCCCAGCTCCGCTACGCCCGCCAGGTGTAAGGAAGGGCCCCTTGTTAACGCTATGCGTTAACAAGGGGCCCTTCCTAACACGTCAGCGCGCGCCGAGGTGGGCCAGCAGGTCCTGGCGGGTGAGGACGCCCTTCGGCTTGCCGTCGACCAGCACCAGGGCGGCGTCGGACTTCTCCAGCAGGCCGACCGCCTCGCTCACCGGCTGCCCGCCGCCGATCATCGGCAGCGGCTCGGCCATGTGCCGCTCGATGGTGTCGTGCAGGTGCGCCTGGCCGGTGAAGAGCGCGTCCAGCAGGTCCTTCTCGGCGATCGAGCCGGCCACCTCGCCGGTCACCACCGGGGGCTCGGCCTTGAGCACCGGGAGCTGCGAGACGCCGTACTCGCGCATGTAGTCGATCGCGTCGCGGACCGTCTCGGTCGGGTGCACGTGCACCAGCTCGGGCAGGCCGCCCGGCTTGCCGGCGAGCGCGTCGGCGACCGTCGGCTCGGTGCCCGAGTTGTCCAGGAAGCCGTACCGGGCCATCCACGTGTCGTTGAAGATCTTGGACAGGTAGCCCTTGCCGCTGTCCGGCAGCAGCACCACGACCACGTCGTCCGGGCCGGCCTTGCGGGCCACCTCCAGGGCGGCCACGACGGCCATCCCGCAGGAGCCGCCGACCAGCAGCCCCTCCTCGCGCGCCAACCGCCGGGTCATCTCGAAGGACGCCTTGTCGGAGACCTCGATGATCTCGTCGGCGACGCCCCGGTCGTACGTCTCCGGCCAGAAGTCCTCGCCGACGCCCTCGACCAGGTACGGCCGGCCGGTGCCGCCGGAGTAGACGGAACCCTCCGGGTCGGCGCCGACGACCTTGACCCGCCCCTCCGACGCCTCCTTCAGGTAGCGCCCGATGCCGGAGATGGTGCCGCCGGTGCCGACGCCCGCCACGAAGTGGGTGAGCTCGCCCCCGGTCTGCTCCCACAGCTCGGGGCCGGTGGTCTCGTAGTGCGAGCGCGGGTTGGCCGGGTTGCTGTACTGGTTGGGCTTCCACGCGCCGGGGATCTCCCGGGCCAGCCGGTCGGAGACGTTGTAGTAGGAGCGCGGGTCCTCCGGCGCGACGGCGGTCGGGCAGACCACCACCTCCGCGCCGTACGCGCGCAGCACGTCCTGCTTGTCCTGGCTGACCTTGTCGGGGCAGACGAAGACGCACCTGTAGCCCCGCAGTTGCGCCACCAGCGCCAGCCCGACGCCGGTGTTTCCGCTGGTCGGCTCGACGATCGTGCCGCCCGGCTGGAGGATGCCCGCCTTCTCGGCGTCCTCCACCATCCGCAGCGCGATCCGGTCCTTCACCGAGCCGCCCGGGTTGAGGTACTCCACCTTCGCCAGCACGGTGGCCTGGATCCCGGCCGTGACGTTGCGCAGCCGTACCAGCGGGGTGTTGCCGATCAGCTCGACGACGTTGTCGTAGTACCGCACCTCGTTGTGCCCTTCTCCTCCGGCGCCGCCGGCGGCGGCCGGGCAGACGTCTTCTCGACGCCCCAGGGTACGTGGGTTCAGGACGCCACGTGTCCGGGGATCACCGAGCTGCGCCGGGCCTCCCACTCCAGGAACCGCTCGGTCTCGGCCAGCACGCTGCCGGCCAGCCAGGTCACCATGACCGCGTCGTCGGCCAGCCCGAAGATCGCCAGCGGAATCTCGGGAAGCAGGTCGACCGGCGAGACGATGTACGCCGTCGCCGCGGTCATCAGGGCCAGCCGCAGGCCGCCGTCGTACTCCCCCCGGGTGGTGGCCCGGATCATCCGCGGCAACGCGCCCAGCCGTGCCCCGAGCGACGGCCCGCCCCGCGACCCGGCCGCGAGTGCCCGGGCCAGCGCGCTGAACGCCGCGGTGCGCTTCAAAGTCTTCCCCATGTTCGGCCCCTCTCCACGTGCCAGGATGGCGTGCCCGCGCAACCGTCCCGGTCACCCGTACAGGTACCCAGGACCGTCGCCTTCCAGGCACCCGCGAGCCGTCACGACGACAGCGGTGTGTCGTGCCGGCGCGATAATGTCGCTGTATGGGGGTCGCTGGTTCCGTCGTCCCGGTTGTTCCGCGCTGGCAGCGCGCCCGGCAGGTCGCCCGCCTCGCGGCGATCGGCACGGGCGCCACCGCCGCGGCCGTGGTGGCGACCGGAGGCGTGCTCCTCGGGCAGGCCCGGCAGGCCCGGCGCACGATCCCGATGGCCGAGGCGCCCCCGCCGCGCTGCGACGGCGTCTACGGCGCGAAGCTGCCCGGCCCGCCGGTCACCGTCGTCGTGCTCGGCGACTCGTCGGCCGCCGGCTACGGCGTGCACCGCCGCCGGGAGACGCCCGGCGCCCTGCTCGCCACCGGGCTGTCCCGCCGCCTGCAACGCCCCGTCCGGCTGCACCGCTTCGCCGTGGTGGGCGCGATCTCGGCGGTGCTGCGGCACCAGGTGGAGGCGGCGCTGGAGTGCCGGCCCGACGTCGCGGTGATCCTGATCGGCGGCAACGACGTGACCAACCGCGCACCGTTCGCCCTGGCCGTGCGCTACCTGGTCGACGCGGTCCGCACGCTGCGCGCGGCCGGTTGCGAGGTGGTCGTCGGCACCTGCCCCGACCTGGGCGCGATCCGGCCGATCCAGCCGCCGCTGCGGTGGCTGGCCAGGCACTGGAGCCGGCAGCTCGCCGCCGCCCAGACGGTGGCCGTGGTCGAGGCCGGCGGCTGGACGGTCTCCCTCGGCGACCTGCTCGGTCCCCGGTTCACGGCGGAGCCGACCCGGATGTTCGCCTGGGACCGTTTCCACCCCTCGGCGGAGGGCTACGCGATGGCTGCCGCCGCCCTGCTGCCGACCGTGCTGTCCGCGCTCGGCGCGGGGCAGGAACGCCGCCCGACCCTCGTCCGGGACGAGGGCGTGCGCTCGCTGCCGCAGGCCGCGCAGGAGGCGGCCCGCCACGCGGGCACCGAGGTCAGCGGCACCCGGGTCAGGGGGCGCGAGCGTGGCCCCGCCGGCCGGTGGGCGCAACTGCGCCGACGAGCCTTCTTCGGTGTCGGCGCGGCGCCGCAGCCCAGCCCCGCCGCCGACTCACCCACACTGGAGGGACTGGCATGAGCGAGCGCTTCATCCCCTCGGGGCTCGCCAATCGACTGGGCCGGGCGGCGACGCTCAGCCTCATCGCCGGCACGGTCGGCGGCGCCGCCGTCCTCGCCGGTCAGGCCTTCGCCGCCCGGCACCGCCGGTACGCCCAGCCGGAGCTGGCGCTCGCCCTGCGCGCCACGGTCGGGCGGGCCGACGCGCCGCCGCTGCGCCTGGTGCTGCTCGGCGACTCGTCCGCCCTCGGCGTCGGGGTCGGCCGCCTCGACGAGACCATCGGCGGGCAGCTGGCCAACCTGCTCGCCGAGGGTCCGACCGGTCGCCGGGTGCACCTGTCCAGCGTCGGCGTCTCCGGCTCACGCTCGACCGACCTGGCCACCCAGGTGGCCCGGGCGCTGCTCGGCGAGCGCCCCGACGTGGCGGTGATCCTGATCGGGGCCAACGACGCCACCACCCTGCGTCGCCCGGTGGAGGCCGCCGCCTACCTCGGGGCGGCCGTGCACCGGCTCCGCGAGGCCCGGGTGGAGGTGGTCGTCGGCACGTGCCCCGACCTGGGCGCCGTACGCGCCATCGCGCCGCCGCTGCGCAACGTGGTCGGCTGGTCGGGGCGGCGGGTGGCCCGCGCACAGGCGGCGGCGGTGCTCGATGCCGGCGGCACGGTGGTCGACCTGGCCACCGAGACCGGCGCCGTGTTCCGGGCCGACGCCGGGACGCTGTGCCACGACGGCTACCACCCGTCCGCCGACGGCTACCGGGTCTGGGCGCACGCCCTGCTGCCGGCCGTCGCCGCCGCCGCGGCGGTCGCCTCCCGGCAGTGACCCGCCGGCCGCCCCCGCCCGGACGCGGTGCCCGCTTGCCGGCGCTGATCCACCCGCCGTCCCGGCCGGGCACCGTGGCCGGCTCCCGGCACTGACCGCCGGCCGTCCCCGCTGTCCCACCGGCACTGACCGCCGGCCGTCCCCGCTGTCCCGCCGGGCGTGACATTTCCCGGCCGGCGGGCAGCTTCCGCCCGAAGTTACCGACGGGTTAACGTTGGTTCATGCCGACTGAGTCGTCCCGCGACGCCGTCATCGTCGCCACCGCCCGCTCCCCCATCGGCCGGGCGCACAAGGGTTCCCTGCGCGACGTCCGCCCGGACGACCTCGCCGCGACCATCGTGCGGGCCGCCCTGGACAAGGTTCCCCAGCTCGACCCGACCGAGATCGACGACCTCTACCTGGGGTGCGGTCTGCCCGGCGGCGAGCAGGGCTTCAACATGGCCCGGGTGGTCGCCACCCTGATGGGCCTGGACACCCTGCCCGGCGCGACGCTCACCCGCTACTGTGCGTCGTCGCTGCAGACCACCCGGATGGCGATGCACGCGATCCGGGCCGGCGAGGGCGACGTGTTCGTCTCCGCCGGCGTGGAGACCGTCTCCCGGTACGCCCGCGGCAACTCCGACGGGCTGCCGAAGGAGGCGCAGGCGCTGGTCGGCGGCGGCTGGGAGAACCCGCGCTTCGCCGCCGCGGCCGAGCGTTCCAAGGCCCGCGCCCAGGGCGGGGCCCCGGTCTGGACCGACCCGCGCGAGGCCGGCGAGCTGCCGGACATCTACCTGACCATGGGGCAGACCGCCGAGAACCTGGCCCAGGTGTACGACGTCACCCGCGCCGACATGGACGAGTTCGGCGTACGCAGCCAGAATCTCGCCGAGAAGGCCATCGCCGACGGCTTCTGGGCCCGGGAGATCACCCCGGTCACCACGCCGGACGGCACGGTGGTCGGCACCGACGACGGCCCGCGCGCCGGGGTCACCCTGGAGGGCGTCTCCGGGCTGAAGCCGGTGTTCCGCCCGGACGGCCGCATCACCGCCGGCAACTGCTGCCCGCTGAACGACGGCGCCGCCGCCGTGGTGATCATGAGCGCCCAGCGGGCCAGGGACCTCGGCATCACGCCGCTGGCCCGGATCGTCTCCACCGGCGTGACCGCCCTCTCGCCGGAGATCATGGGCCTCGGCCCGGTCGAGGCCACCCGGCAGGCGCTCAAGCGGGCCGGGATGACCATCGACGACGTCGACCTGGTGGAGATCAACGAGGCGTTCGCCGCGCAGGTGATCCCCTCGTACCGCCAGCTCGGCATCCCGCTGGAGAAGCTGAACGTCGCCGGTGGCGCGATCGCCGTCGGGCACCCGTTCGGCATGACCGGCGCCCGGATCACCGGCACCCTGCTCAACGCCCTGGACTGGCACGACAAGACGATCGGCCTGGAGACCATGTGCGTGGGCGGTGGCCAGGGCATGGCCATGGTCGTCGAGCGCCTGAGCTGAGCGGACGGCGCCACCACGGGCTGCCCGGCCGGGCGCCGGGGTCGTCCCGAGCGGCCCTCGCCGACCGGTCGGAGCCCGGGCGAACGGTGGGTCGCCGTCACCCCTGGAGGGTGTCGCGGGTCGCCGTCACTCCTAGTGAGTGTTGCGGGTCGCCGCCAGCGCTGGAGAGTGTCGCGGATCCCCATCAGCCCTAGAGAGCGTCGCGGGTCGCCGTCAGCCCTAGAGAGCGTCGCGGGTCGCCGTCACCTCGGCGGCGGCCCGCGCCAGCACCTCCGGCGGCGGGGCGGCGGCGACCAGGTCGGCGGCCACCACCCGGAGCTGGTCGGGCAGCGCCAGGTCGTTGTCGAGCCGGGGCACCGTCCGCCGGGGTCCGCCCTCGACGTCGGCGGCCAGGTTGGCGATCTCCTGCACCAGCCGGTGCACGAGGTCGGCGCGGGACACGTTGCCGCCTGCTGCCGTGGCCGCCCAGCGGGGCTGCTGCCAGTGCCCGACCTGGCGCACCAACAACTCCACCGCCCGCTCCAACTCCCCACCACCCACACCCGAAGTCTACGAACTCCCCGACCCCCCTCCCCTCCCCGCACCCCGGCCCCGCCCTAACCCCGCCCTGCCCTAACCCCGCTCTGCCCGGCTCTGCCCTGCCCTGCCC
>NZ_JAVRFL010000043.1:0-59718 GCF_031845925.1 Micromonospora reichwaldensis
CTTCAACCGGCTCAAGCAGTGCCGCAGCGTCGCGACTCGTTACGACAAGACCGCCACGTCCTACCGGGCCACGGTCACCATCGCCGCGCTACTCCAATGGTTATGAACCTTTGAAGACACGGCCTAGTGGCAGGCGCAGCGGTTCGGAATATGCGTAGCAGGATGTGGCCCGACACCTTGACGGCGGGCTGTCACTTCGCCAAATCCTCGATCCGCTCCAGCACATATAGCATCTCGCGATCAATCTCCGAAAGCCGCATGTGTTTTGCTATTGCCGTGAAGGAGGCGGCCTTGTGGCCGCGTGCTTGCAATCCCTGGTTGACGGTGGCCAGCACGCTCTTCGGCGGTGCAATTCTTATCCGATACTCAGGGTCGGGCCAATTCTTGGTGAACTTGTCTTGTGACTCCTTCATAAGGGTTGCCGCACTCTTCTTGCTCTTGTTCTCGGATTGCAGCAGGTGAGCTGTTAGCTGCGTAAAGCATTGCTGCTCTTCGGCTGCCGTTGCTTGTTCGAGTAGGAACGTTACTTCATCGACTGGGCATTTGCTGAGCCTGGAGATGGTCTCAGCGTTGAGGAGGTAGCTTTCTACCTCCTTCCGGCTCCAGGTGTGCACTGTGATCCCTGTTTGTCGGACGCGGTCCTCAATCTCCTGAACTTGTGATTCCGTGCGATAGTCGCGGTCTACGATCAGCAGGCCGGAGACGGCGTTATTGAGGAATTCCTGAGCGATCCAGCCGAAGTACTCCGCGCGTTGCCAATTGGAAAATCCTTCGATTGGTACAACTGCCAGGCGGGTTTCGGCCGTGATGCTAGGCATGCCTGCTGTGGCGGATAGCGAGCGTAGAAGGCGGACGTCTTCTCCTTCTACAAAGAGAACCCCGCGGGCTCGGAGCGCTTTCGCCAACGCTAGGTTGAAGGATGACCCGAGATGGCTACTCATCGCCTCCAGTGACTCACTCTGCGGGTTTCTTATAGCCCGCTTTCTGGTCTTGTCGATCCACAAAATCGAACTTCGGTCGACCTCGGCCAACACCTCCGCTGAATGAGTAGCGAAGAGGAACTGCTGATCCAGTGACGTCAGCACCCGCATCAATCGGCGCTGCAGGTCTGGGTGGAGAAATACTTCGGGCTCATCAAGCAACACCGTCTGCTCGCGTCGGTTCCGGTAAAGGTGTAGCAACAGTTGTAGCCAGATTTGAAAGCCATCTCCCGCCCATACAACCTCTTTTTCCTTCGAGCTTCCCGGCTCTCGGTAAAATAGATCAATTCCTGGTTCGCCCCCGATGGCGTAGGCCACAGTAGGCTCCGACAGTTCAAATCCGCCCATCCAGGGTGCGGCAAACTCGCAGAATTCGCCCCACAGTCCAGTGTTTGCTAGCTGCAGGAGTTGATTGCGGAAGTGTCGGCTCGCTCTGTGGGAATCCAGGTGCTGCCGGACGTATTCGCTATCGAGCACCTCCTCTTCGTGTTCAAGGGTTGACAGGGCCGGAATGCTTGCTATGTCGTGGAATTCAGCACGCACTTGGGCGATGTTGCGCGGATTATTGCCAATGGTGTTTCGCAGATAGAAGTAGGGAGCCTCATCTTCTTCGGATGTTGCGGGCCAAACTACTGTTATGCTCGCCCCGTTTTTCCATCGGAGTGTCAGGCTTGCCTCCTCCGAATCCCGAAACTCATGACGGACGCTCTCGCGCAACACCTTGAAGTTTCGAATTGGGGCGGGGTAGGATTGAATCCAGCTCCCTCGGTGCTGCCTTGCCTCGGATGGCTTAACTCTGTAGGCCTGCCGAACGCACGTTCTCGCGAATCGCAACGCCATCAGGAGTGTGCTCTTGCCGGCGCTGTTCGGTCCTACAAGGACGTTCTCCTTGCGGAATTGAACTCTGTATGCCGTAAATGCCCTGAAGTTGCTAAGCTGAAGTTCCGCGATCATGGGTCTATGGTCCGGCTTTCGTCTGGCAGCTATTGGGGAGCCTCGAACGCTACTCTCATCGTTCCTGTCTGGCTAGATGCCCAAGTGTCTTGCATTCATCAACGTGCGCAGCGTCGGCCGCTGGTCGGTCAGGGGCAATCATTGCCCGGCGACCGCGGGTTACCCTCACCAGGCCCTCGGCGGTCAGGACCGCGACGGCGCGGTGAGCGGTCCCAATCGAAACGCCATGTGCCGTCGCCAGCTCGGCGACCGCCGGAAGTTGGCCACCGGGTTGCAGCCGGCCTGTCGCGATCTGCTCGCGTAGCTTGGCTGCAATCGTCTGGTACGGGCTGCTCGCCACGGTGCGCTGCGTCGCGGCGATCGGGCGCGCCGGCATTCGTGCAGCCAACGTCCCAGCGGCTCGCTGGTCTGATTCCGACGGCCAGGCCGCATAGACCTTGAGCGTCGCTGTCCCACCGCCACCATGACCCAGCCGACCAGCGACGGTCCGCACGTCGACACCCGCGTTGATTAGCTCAGTCGCCGAGTAGTGGCGCAGCGCGTGGATGTAGCTGTCGATGCCGAGCCGGGTAGCGAGTTGGCCATATCGCTGGGTAACGGTGTCGGGCCGGTAACCACGGCTGTTGTCAGGCTCCGGGGAGAAGACGTAATCGGCAGAGTCAGTGTCCGCGCTGAGCTGCGCCAGGCGGTCGAGGTATCGACCGTGTAGCTCGCGTAGCACTCCAATCGTCTCCGGGTCCAGCGCCACTCGCCGTTGCTGGTGCGTCTTAGAGGGCATCTGATCTCGCTTGGTGAGGTTGGTCCGATTAGGTGGTTTCGTTTCGCCAAGTTGGGGTGGATTCTCCGGTGAGGTAGCGGCTCATTGTGTTAGCCATCGCCCAATGGATCATCGCCCGGGTGCGTTGAGGGAGGGTCTCGTAGTCACGGACGAGTCGTCGGTGCTGCATCAGCCAACCGAAGGTCCGTTCCACGACCCACCGCCGGGGCTGGACTTGGAAGCCCTTCCGAGCGGCGCGGGGCACCCGCTCGACGTCGATTCCCAGTTGGGCGCCGTGCGCCTGTACGGCGGTGTTGTAGCCACCGTCGACCCATGCCTTGACCACGGTCGGATGGTCCGCGGACACGCTGGTGAGCAGGTGCCGGCCGGCGGTGGAGTCCTGCACCGACGCGGCGGTGACGATCACAGCGAGGAGCAGTCCGAGGGTGTCGGTGGCGATGTGCCGTTTGCGTCCCTTGATCTTCTTCGCCGCGTCGATGCCTTGGCTGTCCTCACCGACGTTGCTGGAAGTCTTCACGCTTTGCGAGTCCAGAACCACCGCTGACGGGCTCTCGCGGCGGCCGCGAGCGACCCGGACCCGTTCCCGCAGCAGATCGTGGATCCGCTGCGTCGTCCCGTCAGCTTCCCACTTGGCGTAGTAGTCGTAGACCGTCTTCGCTGGCGGGAAGTCGTGCGGCAGGTACTCCCACGCGATCCCCGTCCTGGCCACGTACAGGATCGCGTTGACGATCTCGCGCAGGTCATGCACCGGCCGGCTGATCCCCAGGCCCACCCGCGCCGCCCGCCACGCGGTCAGGACCGGCTCGATCAACGCCCACCGCTCGTCCGATAAATCCGACCGATACCCACGCCGCTGCACGCCCACGCGGCGATCAACGAACCAGCCCCATCACCGCAACGGCCGAACGTGAATCAGCCACTACACGGATCAGATGCCCTCTTAATGATGCGCGCGGCGTCGGCGGGGTTCGGTGGATGCGGGTCAGAGTGCGGCGGCGCAGGTGGCTCGGCCTGGCTGGCGGGGTTGACGGCGATCCAGCGCCACCGGACGGCGCGGCTGGGGCGCCACTGAGGATCCAGTGGATTTGTCGCACAGAGGACGCGCTGAACGGCTTGCAGACGTGCGGCCGGCACTTCGCGGTGCAGGTGTGCTCGCCCTCCAGGCGGTGCTTCACGTACGCCTTGCCGCCGCACCAGTCACGGCAGCGGCGCAGGCTCGCGTAGAACGACTCCAACGTCTCGGCGTCGAGCCGGCCGACCGGCAGCTTGCCGAGCACCGGCCGTACGTGCTTGTTCAGTTTGTTCTCGTAGCCCATGCGGGTGGTCGGCTCGATGCCGGCCACTTCAAGCCAGCGGTCGAGTAGCTGGTTCAAGGTGGCGCGGGTGCGCGAGCTGCGCTTCTCGTCGACCTGGTTTAGGAAGCGGGTCCGTACCTTCTCCGCTTCTCGCTCGGCGTTCCGGCCCGCCGGGACGGTCTCGGTGAGGTAGTGCCGCTTGCCAGTGAGCGGGTCGACGCCCGCGTAGACCCTCACGCGGAGTGATCCGCTGGGGAGCTTCATGATCTCGCCACGTTGCCGCTTGACGTCTGCCACGGGGCCGACAGTAGGCCGATGGCTCCACGAATAGCTCCACGGGAGCCATCTGATCGAGAGAAGTACCTGTGCGCCCGGCAGGATTCGAACCTGCGGCCTTGGGATTAGAAGTCCCCTGCTCTATCCGCTGAGCTACGGGCGCGCGCGTGCGTGTCGCGCGAGAAGGGTACCGCCGCCCACCTGGTGACCGGTGGAACGGGTGGTCGCGTCTCACGTCGCACAAGAGGGTCGCATGCGACTCCGGTGCCGGTCACCCCTGTTCCGGCGTCCGCGCGGCTTGGGACGGTCGGGTCGTACCCTCGGCTGGTGCTGCTTGACCCGGAGACCGAGAACGACGTCGCGTACGAGTTGTGCCAACTCCTCGGCCGCGCGATCCTGCCCATCCGCCGGACCGACGCCGGGGCGGGGGACGGCGACCGGGGCGAGGGCACCGCGTTCCTCTTCGCCGGGCAGGGGCGCGAGTACCTGCTGACCGCTGACGCGCTCACCCGGTCCGGGGCGGGGGAGATCGGGCTGCGGGCGAGCGTGACCGAGCCGGCCGGGGTGGCCGCCGACGCCGTGGCCCTGCCCGACCTCGCCGACGGGTGGCGGCACCACGAGGACGTCGGCGTCGCCGTCCTGCCCACCGGCGGCCTGCACGAGCACGCCGCCGGGGAGGGCTGGCGGTGGCGTACCCAGCAGGTGCCGGATCCGATCGCGGCCGATCGGGACGCGATCGCCCGGATCGGCGTGGAGCCGGGTTCCGCCGTGGTGCTCGCCCACGGCGTCGGCGCGGGCGGCGCCCGGCCGCTGGAGGTGGCGATCGAGCGGGTGGCGCGCGTGGGCGACGCCGTCCGGCTCCTGGCGGAGCTGCCGGCCGGCTACGTGGGGGCGCCGGTGTTCGGCGTGCAGGCCGGCGGCGACGGCGAGGTGGGGCTGCGCTGTCTGGGCCTGGTGCTGCCGGCCCGCGACGGCGGCCACCCGCTGGCCACCTTCGACCGCATCTGGGCGGCCGTCGAGGCGGCGTGAGGCCGGCGGCGGGTGGGCGACCCGTGCTCAGCCGCCCTGCGTCGGGGCACCAGCCGGGTCGGCGTCGTCCGCCGGCAGCCGGCTCGCCGGTGGGCGCTCCCCGGCGCGGACCGTCGGCCCGGCGTCGAAGAACGCGTCGGCCCAGCGTCCGACCTCCTGGAAGACCTTCTCCCGTACGGCGGTGCCGGAGAGCGTGAGGTCGTGCATCCCGCCGTCGAAGCGCGCCAGGGTGACGTGCCGGCCGAGGCGGGGCGCCCAGCGGACCATGTGCTCGACGTCCAGGACGGCGTCGGCGAGGGCCGCCGACTCGTGCCACATCTTGCCCCTGAACGAGCGGGTCGAGCAGGCGAGCAGCACCGGCACCTGGATGTCCAGGCCGGCGCGCAGCTGCCGCTGGGCGGTGCGGACGGCGTTCAGCCAGCCGGCCCGCACGGGGAACCCGGCCAGCGGCTTCCAGGTCAGGTCGTAGTTCCACTCGCCGTGGTGCTCCGCGTGGATGCTCTCGCTGTAGACCGTGCCCAGCCCGAACGGCAGCACCCGGCGCGGCGCCCGGCGGCCCAGCCGGCCGACGGCGGCGGCGAGGGGGCGGCGCACCAGCCACGGGGCGTTGATGTCGAAGAAGGGGCTGTTCAGGAAGAGGCCGTCGATGATCCCGGCGTCGCGGCGGGCGTGCGCCCAGAGCGGCATGATCAGCCCGCCGGTGGAGTGGCCCATCGCGAGCAGCGTGTCGTGCCCGTCGTCCTCGCGGATGATGCGCGCGGCGGCGTCCAGCTCGGGGAAGTAGTCGCTGAGGTCGCGGCAGAAGTTCGGCGTCTGGTGGGGCCGCAGGCTGCGTCCGTACTTGCGCAGGTCGAGGGCGTAGAAGTCCCAGCCCCGCTCGGCGAAGAAGTCACCGAGATGGCCCTGGAAGAAGTAGTCGGTGAAGCCGTGCACGTAGAGCACGGCCCGCCCGGTCGGGCGGTCGGCCCGGCGACGGACCAGGGTGGCGACCACCGGTCCCTCGTCGTCGGTGCCCAGGTCGATCGTCTGCCGCTCGTACGGCGGGCCCAGCACGTCCGGTTCCACGACCGCGACGGTACGCCGGGAAGCTACCGGACGGTAGCCCTGGGTGCCGCCCGGCCCCGCCCGCCCGCACCCGGCGGACGGGGCCTCGGCGTACGCGTCAGACGGTCTCGGCCTCGGCGCGGGCCGGGTCGGTGTCGGGCTCGACCTCGACGACCGGCGGGGGCACGTCGCGCAGGTGCTTGTTGTGCCGCGGCTCCTGCTTGGTCTTCGAGTCGTTGAGCCGCCGCCGCAGGTCGTCCCGGACGTCGTTGAGCGCGGCGTGCAGGTCCTCCTCGGCGGAGGTGGTGACGATCTTCTGGCGACCGGCGATCCAGCACTCCAGGGTGACCTTCTGGCCCCTAGCCTCCCGGTCCTTGACCGACACCTCCAGCTCGGTGGCGTCGGCGTGGAACCCGGCCAGCCGGGAGTCGAGCGTGGCGAACTGCTCCGCGATCCAGTTCCGGTCGCCCTGGGAGAACCCCGCGCCGACCCGCAGGCACTCCGCCACGGTGGCCGGGTTGGCGACGGCGCTCATCGCCGCACCTCGCCGGAGACGATGGCGGCTGCGGTGCTGGTCATCTTCATGATCGCTGACCTCTCGTTCGTCGTGCTGTCGGCGGTGCGGTTGATCGAATCCATACCCCGCCGGGCTCCGTCCGGAACGTGACATGTCGCCCCGCCCGTGGCGGTGCCGGAAGCGTGGCCCCGCCTCCCGATCATCGAGCCGGTCGGTCGGGCTCCCCAGGGTCGCCCGGCCCTAGCACACCGGGACCTTGATCAGGTCTTTGTCCACAGGCGGTCCGGTTGTCCACAGGCCGGGGCGCGGTGCTGGCGGCGCCCGCGCCGAGGGCCCAGGCTCGGCACCGAGTCGACTCGCGATGGCAAGCCCGATCTCCCCCTGGAGGGACGATGTTCGACACCTACGTCACGATCGTGGGCAACGTGCTGACCGCGCCGGAGTGGCGCCGCACCACCCAGAGCAACACCCTGGTGGCCAACTTCAAGGTCGCCTCGACCGCCCGCCGGCTCGACCGCGACAGCGGGCGCTGGGTCGACGGCAACAGCCTGCGCGTGCTGGAACGTAGCATGTCCCACATGACGAACGCCACCCTGCGGGACGCAATCGGGCGCGTCCGCGCGATCATCTATATCCGCCTCTCGTCCCATCGCGGCGACATCGACCCGTCGACCTCACCCGCCCGCCAGGAAGAGATATGCCGGGCGTATTGCCTGGCAAAGGGTTGGGACGTGCATCCATACGTGGTGCGAGATCTCGACGTCAGCGGGTCAGACAAGGGTCTGCGGCTCGACCGCCCGGGGCTGCGCGAGATCCGCGAGCGGTGGCCCGACGTCGATGTGGTGATCTTCGCGAAGCTCGACCGGCTCGCGCGGAACGTGGTCGACTTCCGGGCGTTCGCCGACGAAGCCGCAGAGAACGGCGCGGCCCTCGTCTCAGTCGCCGAATCGCTCGACCTGACGACGACCTCGGGGCGCTTCGTCGCAACCATCCTCGCGGCGTTCGCCGAGATGGAGGCGGCAACGATCGCCGAGCGGACGGCGGCGGGTATCGAGGGGGCTCGCAAGCTCGGCAGGTGGGCCGGCGGTGCCGCCCCGTACGGCTTCCAGGTAGTACCAGCGCCCGACGGGCCGGGCTTCGTCCTTGCGCCCGAGCCGGAAGCCGCTGCCATCGTGCGCGAGGCGGCCGACCGGGTTCTAGACGGCGAGTCGCTGTACAGCATCTCGAAGGACTTCAACGCACGCGGAGTGCCGACGCGGTCCGCGAAGCTCATCGCCGAGGGCCGTACCCGGCGGGAGAAACCCGCGCCGTGGGCGACGCAGACGCTCTCCCAGGTGCTCACCAATCCGGCGACCGTGGGGCGCTCTGTGCATCGCGGCGAGTTGATCCGCGACGAGAGCGGGATGCCGCGCCAACTCTGGGCGCCGATCCTTCCGCTCGACACCTGGCACCAGCTTTGCGCGAACCTCGCGGCTAACGGCGACGGCGCAGAGGGACGTGGGCGGCGAGTCCGTGCCGCCCGTCTGCTCTCCGGCGTCGCGCGGTGCGGCGGGTGCGGGCGGAAGCTATACGCCTCCTCGCGCAAGCATCGAAGCGGGGCGAACGTGCCGACGTACGCCTGTGCGGCGCGACGGAACGGGCAGGGGTGCCAGGGCGTCGCGGTCTCGGCCGAGCCGGTAGAGGAGTACGTAGAGCGTGAATTCCTCGCGATGGTCGGGCGGTTTCCACTGGTCGAGTTGGTGACGGTCGCCGTTGATGACGGGCGGCGGGCGGACGTCGAAGCGGCTATTTCGGCGACGGCGCAGCAGATGACCGAGCGCGGGGCGGATGTGGCGGCACTCGCGGCGCGACTGTCCGCGCTTCACGTCGAGCGCGAGGCGCTTCCCGCGACGGCGCCGACCGAGGTGCGCCGGATTGAGACTGGACAGACCTTCGCCGAAGCGTGGGGAGCGCGGGACGTGGACGGCCGGCGGGTGTTGCTGGAATGGGCGGGAGCCGTCGTCACGGTTAAGCGGGCGTCGGTACCGGGCCGGAAGGTCTTCGAGGAAGGGCGGATCGCACTTGCGCTCGGTGAGTTCGCCGACCCCGAGGCGGCCCGGCTCGCCGAGATCGCGGCCGAGGAGTCCAGCTAGGACAGCCGTTATGCTTGTCACGCGCCCCGCCCCCGCGCGCGAACCGGGAGCGGGGCGCTTCGCATAGGCGTGTAAACGCACGAAAGCCCCCGCCTGGACGTGGTCCGTGGCGGGGGCTTCCTCGTGTCCGTGCGTTCCGCGCCGGTTGCGGGAGACTCAGCGGCTCGCCGAGATCGCGGCCGAGGAGGCGTGGTAGCCCGTCAACGGTCCGTCCAACTTGCACCCCGCCGATAGAGTGCTGTGCGGGGTAGGAACCACCTCTCGCCGTGGCCCCAGGCGGCGGACCGGCAGCTAGCGCCGGACCGGGTTCGTCAATTCCCTGATGGGAGGCGGCGGCCGAGGAGGATCCGAAATGCGCTCTACGCGCAAACCGGCAGTGCGGCGACGGGAAAGGGCAGGGCGAGGTCAGGTTCTTCCGAGAATCAGCGAGGTCGGACGAGTCATTGAGACTGCGCTGAAGATCGCTTATCTGATTCTGCTCATAGCCGGTCACTGGTACTGAGGTTCGGCCGAGGACCCAGGCGGTTCCTCTGCCCGTGACGGGGGCTTCCGTTGTCCGACGGGAGCCCCCGTCACCTAAACACCGAAAGGCCCCGCACCGGAGTCGATCCGGGCGGGGCCTTTGCGTTGGGCTACTTGAAGAGGGCGACGACGGCGGCCAGGGCGGCAACGGCCGCAAGAAGGGTGTTCGACCACGCGAGCCGCAAGGCACGCCGGGCGAGCCGGTCCGACGCTTCGATGGCGCGGCGGCGCTCGCGGCGTTCCAACTCGTCTACGTAGTAGCCGGCGCCGACATGCGTGTCGCGGGCGTGCCGGTCGTGCTCCGCAATCAGAACGTCGTCGGGCGTCGCGCGTAGGTCCTTGATGCTTCTCACCACGCGGCCGAGGCTAGTCGGCTCTGTCCACGTCACGGATCACACGGGTCGACCGCCCATGCCTCGGGCTCCGGGTCGTGGCCGGCGAGACGCATCCGGAGTTCTTCACGCTTCAGCTTCGCGCCGGTCGCCACGTCGTACGCCGAGGCGAACGCCAGCCATGCCGCGCGGGCCCCGCCCCGGCGCAGCTCGTGAGCGCGGGCGTACCGCACGGCCGCGAGCCAGACGGCCTCGACCGTCCAGCCGTCGGCGGGGCGGCCGACGTACTCGCTCGGGGCGAACTCGGGTAGTGGCACGCCGGCCAGCGCGACGGGGACGGCGCTGACGTTGGCGGGGCGCGGCGCGCGGTGTCGCATCTTCGGGTTCGTCATCCGGCAGGGCTCCAACGGGCTCGGGCGGCGCGGCGGCCACGTTCGGACGGGGTTCCGTGGGCGGGCTTGTGCAGTCGGCCGAGGATCTGTGCGGCGGCCGTCCGGGCTAGCCGGGCCTCGATTGCGCCGGGGTGTACGCACGGCTGTCCGGTCGACCCTCGGGCAACCATGCCGGCGGCCAGGGCGACGGCGTCCAGCCGCTCGGCGGCGCTCTCCAACGCACAGGCGTGGAACAGTTCGGCGACCTCGGCGGCGGTCAGGTCGGGGCGTTCGTCGGTGACGGCCTCGAAGGTCTCGCGAGCGCCCGTCGTCCAGCTCTCGGGGAGCGGGGCGGGCTGTTCCGGTGCGGCGGTCATGGGGCGGATCTCCAACGTCGAGAAGCAGGCGGATACGGATAGCTGTGTGTAATCGAAAACTGGGAGCGAGCGTGCATGCACAGGGCGGTGCTATGCCGCTTCGGTCCTGCCGGGCAGGTCGAAGGGGGCACCCCGCCACCCCTCCACGCAGAGTGACAATCACGCAGAGTCACAGCAAGCCAGGATGACGCTCGGGTTCGCGCGTTCGCTGTGCTCGCGGACGGGCACGCCGTGCCTCGGCTGCGGTGGCCGGCGGGCGAGAGCTGCGCCGGGCGTCGACACCGCCGCCGTTGATTCGGGTGGCGCCGGACGGGCGGGGCAGCAGGGCTGATGGACGGGACCAACCGGCGACGGAACCACCGGACGCGGGACAGCCAGTGGCAGGGAGGGGCGGTAGCGCTGACGGGGCCGGGGTCGGCGAGGGGCCCCGGGTTCTCCGAGGCCCCTCCCTGTCTGCGTTACCGGGGCGGGAAACTACGCGGGTGCCGCTCGCGGTAGGCCCGCTGGGTCTCGGGGCTCGCCTTGTCGTACAGGGCCCACCACACCTCACGAGCCTCGGCTACGTCGCCAGGGATCATCACCGCGTCGGGGTGCGGGACGGCGCCGGGATTGCAGCCGCGAAGGGTGCCGATCGCTTCGTGCACCGTGTTCAGCAGTTGCGTCGGCGCGCGGTGCTGACCTTCGGCGGTCCGGTAGTGATGGGTGCGGGACGCGTCCAGCAGGTCGCCGAGGAGGCGGCCCCGCTGATGCTCGCTGACCCGAACGCCCTTGGCTTCCAGCTCGGCGGCGAGCGCCAACGCCCGCCAGTGGGCAGCCTGGTTCAGGATTCCCTCGGCGCGCTGGGCTGCCGTGTAGGCGGCCTGCGTGGCGGCCGTCGCTTCGTCCAGGGCGGGGCCGAAGCGGGCGACTACCTCGGCGGCCCAGCCGGCGGCATAGGTCATCGTCAGGCGGTCCGCCTTCCGGGCGGCATCACTCGCCTCCCGGCGCCGGGCTTCGACCACAGCGGACCGAATCCGGACCTCGGCTTCTTCGTCGGCCTCGCTAGTCGCCGAGGGGATCGCCGGCCGCTTCGCGCCACGGGCGGCAGCCTGGCCGGCGTCTCGAATGGCCTTCTCGCGCGCAGCTCGGGACGCCCGCGCTTCATCGCGGTGCTCATCGACGGCGTCAACGGCGGCCACCCACGCGGCCCGCGCGGCGTCGTACTCGGTCAGCGCAGCGGCCAGGTCGGCAGGGACCTCGACACCGGACGGCGGGGCGATCGGCTCGGCTGGGTCCCGGAAGTCGCCCGGGTCGTGGTAGGTGCCGGTCTGCGGGCGCGGCGGAAGCTGCGCCACGACGTCGGCGGGGTCGAACGCGGGGCCGTCGTAGAAGGCAGCACCCGCGCCAGGGGTAAGCATCGGCTGCGGAAGCCCTGGCGTTCGGGCGGGGCCGGTCGTCGGTTCAGGGGCGGTCACGGGTGTCTCCTCGGGTAGGGCTGCGACCCCCGCAGAGACGGTCTCTACGGGGCGGTCGGGGGCGGTCAGAGGGGCCAGGTGGGGCAAGGACGGTCAGGCGGTCTCGGGGCCTGTCCCGGGGGCATACGGCGTGACGCTCAACCGCCAGCGCCAACCGCCCGCGACCTTTGGGACGTAGTCGGCGTGGACGCCGTAGGTGCCGGTCAGGATCGGGGCGGCCAGATGGAGGGTCGGCGCGATGTCCTCAGCGGCGTACGGAAAGCCTGTTCGCTCGCGCAGCAGGCGCGCGACGCGTGACGTGTTGGCGTGCGTTGTTCCAGCGTTGGAACCGGCCACGTACTGAGCAAGGACGCGGGCGACGGTCCCGGGTTCGGGGCGGCGGGGTGGGGCGGGCATGGCGGACCTCTCGACGGGGCGTGGCGTGGCGGGGCGGTGGGTCGACCCGGGGCCGGGGCCTGCGCGGAAGAGACACACGCGGGCCCCGGCCACGGGGAGCCGCGCCCGTGTGACTCCGGGGCGGCTGACCGCGTCGGCCGACACCGCCCCTGGGCGGCTGACGCGGGGAATGGAGAGAGGCCCGGTGCCTCACGGGCCGGGCCTCTTCCTCAGTACGGGGTGGGGGCTATGCGACCCGGCGGCGGGCGCGGTGGGCGGCGAGGTCCACGACCTGGCCGCGAGTGCCGATGGCGGGTGCCATAGGGCCAACCGCGGTTTTCTCGGCCTGGTGCTCGGCGACCAGCTCGGCGAGGCCGTCGAGGGCGGCCGTACGCCATTCCTCGGTCAGGCGGTCCACGATTAGGGCGGCCAGGTCTCGGCGCTGCGTGCGGTCCATCGGGGCGACCTCCTCGGGGACAACGAACACGGGACCGGCGGCGCGGCGCTTACGCGGGCCTAAAACCTCCTCGGCCAGCTTGTAAAACTGGTTCCGGCCTACTCGGTCGACGCCCAGACGCTCGGCGGCGGCAACGTAGCGCCGGAAGACCTCGGGCGCCGGATGCGCGCCGGGCGCCGTTACCTCGCGCCAGCGGGTGAGCCAGAGGGCCGCCTGTTCGGATGCGTCGCGCGGGACCCGACGGCCCCGGTCGTACTCGCGGCGGCGCTCGGGCGTCCAGCCGGCGGCCGGGCGTTCGGGCTCGCCGTCGCGATAGAGCGTCGCGCCGACATCGGCCAGGTGCGGAAGCTCGGCGGCGACCGTGCGAGCGACGTCGCGGACCCACGGGGACCGCGCACCGAACGCCGCGAGGGCGCGGGAATCACGGACGGCGCGGGTCAAGCCGGGGGACGTTGCGGGCGACGGGTCGGGAAGGTCCGTCACGACCAGGGCGACGCGGGCGGCGAACTCCTCGGACGGCAGGTAGTCGGCCCGGGTCCCGTCGGGCGTGCTGCGGCGGGCGATCGTGCGGCGCTCGACGGTGTCCGTGTCGTACTCGGCGACGGTGACGCGCTGGACGTAGTCGCGCGTGAACAACGGAGCGAGGGCGCGGCCGAGGCCGGCGGCTTCGAGGGTCTGAACCTCGGCCCGGCGTAGGAGGTTGCTGTACGCAGGGTCGGTCAGTTGGGGGCGGGGTGAGTAGTAGGCGGTGGTGACGGCCGCCAGGCGCGCGGCGGCCATGTCTGATGATGAGCTATCGACGGCAGTCACAGCTCTCCTTTCCTTGATCGAATAGGGCGGCGAGGAGTCACGGTGAGGCGCGGGCGCAGTTCATGGGCGACCCTTCAGGGCTGGCTACGTTGCATCGTTGGTCACCGTATGAGTCGGCCAGGCCGCCTGGGGCTGTTCATAGGCCGCGCGGGTTTCCTCGTCCTCTTGGTAGTGGGCCAGGCGGCCTCGGGCTGTTCATGCCCGCGCCGGTCGCGCTCCCGCAAGTGAGTCGGGACGCGGCCGAGGGGCCGCGAGGGGTGGGGGCGGTTGCCCGGGGCCACGTCGAGCGCGCAGTGATGGTTGTTGCAACGGGGCTAGGTTCCGTCACTGCTATATCTAGCTTCTAGTCGTCCTCCTCCTCCTCTAAAGAAGAGATAGGGGAATGACGAAACCTAGCTCTGTTGCAACAACCATCACTCACGTCCCGGCCCGTCTTCGGCGTCGCCGCCTCGGCGCGCATGTAAACGGGTCGCCCCGGGGTGGCCAAGGGGTTAAAGAACGGGCGTCGCCCAGTGAAGGAAGCGCCGATCAAGGTCAGCCGGCGGCGTGCTGCTGTCCAGCTCGGCGAGATGTTCGGCGGCCTCGGCCTTCAGCGTCGCCAGGTAGACCATTAGGGCCGTCCGGTTCTCGCGGTACTCGCCGAGGAGACGCAGCTTCGCCGGAGAGCAGGGCCACGCGATCCCGCACGACTGGCAGCGCCAGGTGGGGCGGGACGGCAGGTGCGGGAGGACGCGGCGGGGGCGGTCCATCAGCCGACCCTCGCGGGCGTGCGGGGGAGCGGCCGGCGGACGGCTCTCGCGGGGGCGGGCGGGGCGTCGAGCCAGCGGACCCCTTCGCGCCGGACGAAAAGCTCGCGCTTCGCGACGGCGCCGCCCTTCCCGTCGAGCTGATAGCCCTCGAACCACGTCCACCCGTCGTACGTGTAGCGCTCCGGGATCTCGCGGATCACGCGCACGCGAAGCGGGGTCACGAACTGCGGCGACGCCTCGCGGGTCAGCCACACGACGTCACCGGCCTTCAGCCGGCGCAGGGGCGCGGGAGCGGTCACCAGCGGCCCCCGTTCGCGCGGTAGACCCCGGCGCGGGTCAGGCGCCCAGCGCGGCCGATGGTGTCGACCTCGCGGGTCGGGGCGTTCCAGCGCGGGGCGCGGGCGGTCGCGCGGGCCGGGGCAGGTGCGAATCGGTCTGGGCAGGGAGCCGACAGGCCACACGAGCAACGGCGCCAGAGCGACCGCCAGGTCCGGCGGTGACGTGGGGCGAGCGGCACGGGTTTGTGTGTACGGCGCGTGGGCATACCGTCACGTTGGCTGACCGTTGACAGGTAGTCAACCCCCTCGGTGACAAGTTGCCTACCCCTGTCGCCGGAAGGTCCGCCTGTGCGAGTTATGGCGCTTTCAGAGGTTGCCCACCACCTGGGCGTCTCGCGCCAGCGCGCCGCGATCCTGGTTGACCGGCCCGACTTCCCCGCACCCATCGACACGCTGACCGTGGGCCGCATCTGGGATGCCGCCGAGGTCCGGGCGTACGCGCAGCGGCGTGGACAGCGGCTCGCGGACGAAGAGTCCGGCTGAGGCGAAAAAGCCGACGGACGCACCGCCAGAGACGATCGCGGAGCCCTTGCACGCTGGCGGGGCGCCATGTGATGTCGGGCACAGACTGGCGCCGACTAGGGCTCTCCGTTCAGCCGTATTCATTCCCATTCAGTCCGGAGCCTGCTCCGACAGCGTCAGGTGACGCGTCGGGTGCACCGACCAACTTGACCTCCGACCCGCGACGGTCTGGAATGGATACACCACTGGAAACAGCGTAAGTCGCCTACAGGTTGGGTTCGACTACCGAGCCGGTATCGAAGGCGGCAAGTGCTGCTCGTGCGAAGGAGGCCGTCGCCTGTCCCGTCGTGGTCGTCAGCGCCGAAAGGTGCAGGAGGGGCCGAAGGGAGGTGATCAAGTCGAGCAGAAGGAGGAAGCGACAGAGCAGAAGGATGGTCCTGAGCCCGCCCTTTGTGCTGAGCAAATGGCAGCGCGGAGGAATGGGCGCAGCGATCTTACTGCAAGTGACGTACTGGGCGCTGAAGGTCGTCAGCATTATCAGGGACTTCATGCGGGGTGGACCCGCCTGACCCAACCGGGTTGACGAGCCCACGCCAGCAACCGCAAGCCGTCGCCTTGAGTTTTCGCAGGACCTAGGCGACTGGCCCTTATTCCGGTGTAGCGCGTTGTAGTGCTTAGCGCGCTACACCCCGAGTGTAGGTCCTACCCGCAGGAATGAGTCAACGCAGTGGCGGAGATTTTCGCCCTGCGGTGTAGGCATCGCAGGCCGAGGGGCGCTGTCGACTGCCCCGGCGCGCGAGAGCGCCCGTCCCCACGCCGGGGGCGGGCGCTTCGCTTTGCCTGGCGCGACGCACAGCGTTTGCGCGTCCGAGTGCGCAGATGGCGCACCGAAAACGGCTGAGCGCGCTCATCGGCCGGACGGGTAGTCGGGCTGGCAGGTTGTAGCAGGTTGTAGCACCGACTGGCACCTACTGGCACGACCTATTCACGCTAAGCGCATTCTCGCTAACCTTGCGTGAACTACAGCGTTAGTTGGCCGCCGGACAGAAGCTGACAGCGGCACTACCGTCTCAGGGCGTGACGACCGAAGAGCAGACCAGTACCACGCCGCGCGACCGGCACGGCCTGATCCTCGAATACCTGCGGACCGTCCCGGGCGTCCTCGGCGGCCTGGCCGGCATCCTCGGCGCGGTGACCGCGCTTCTCGCGTTGCTAGTCCGATGACGGCAGGTTGTCCAGAAAGGACGCCCACGCCGCGAAGCCGTCATCGTTGGGCCGTAGCAACTCGTACCCGGCCGGCACAGGGCCGTCGGCGGTGAGGGTCATCCGCCGGACCAGGATCGCGCCATCGGGCATCCGGCGCGGGATCGGACCGGGCGGCGGCCAGACGGCGGACATGGGCTGTTCGCGGTAGGGCATGGGAGTTCTCTCGACGAGTCGGGGCCGACCGGCGCGTGTCCGGTCGGCCCCGGGGCGGGTCAGGCGGTCGCGGGTGCCGGCACCTTCGCCGGTCGCCGACGCCGTGTCGGCACCTTGTCGGCAGGCAGGTACCGGCGGACGGTCCGCTCGCTGACGCCCAGCCGCGCCGCAATCTGTGCGGGCGTCGCGTCCGGCGTCTCGGTCAGCACTGCCGACACCCTGTCGGCGGTCGTCAGCGGCGCCGCCACCGGATCAGGCATGGCCGGCGGCGTGCCGACACGGGCGACGACCGTCAGCGTCCGGACGCCGGGCGGGATGACCGGCGGTCGCGGTCGGGGCGGCGGCGCGACGGCAGGCGGCGCGGGGGTCGAGACAGGACCAGGGAAGGCCTCGGAGGGGCCGGGGGTGTCCTCGGTCAGGGTCGGCTCTGCCGGGGCGTCTGCGGGCGCCTGGCGGTGGGTTGGCGCGGCGACCGCTGGCGTCCGGGCGAAGACCAGCTTCACCAACGCCATGAACGCCAGGGCGGGCACCGCCGAGAGCAGCCACCCCGAGACTCCCGGCTTCGCGACCGCGAGCTGTGCGGCCAGCGACAGGCACGCCGCGCCGATCAGCAGCGCCAGCGGGTAGCCGGTCGGCGCTCCCGCCCGGTGGCGCCGTCGGATTTCGAGCAGCGCTGCCACGGGGACCAACTCGCTGACGCAGGCGTTGACCCAGCCGAACGCGTCCGGCGTGCCGGTGGGGCTGTTCGCCATCGTCCAGTCGTGGACGTGTGTAAACGACGCCCAGCCGGCCGCCGCGCCGACAACGAGCAGGATCAGAACCAGTAGCGCACCCTCGGCGCGCTCGGCGCGGCTCATGCGACACCCCCGAGGGCTTCAGCGCGGCACGGGCCGCAGTTGCGGGCAGGGCTTCCCCGGTGCTTCGGACAGTGAGCGGCGGCGGGGTTGGCGGGGAGCGCGGCGCCGCGAAGCGAGCGCGGGCGCTCTTGGTTATTGATGGTTAAGGACGGTTTGTAGGACGTATGCGTCCGGCCGCTCGGTCGTGTACGTCCGGTCGTTCGGACGCCTACGTCCGCCCGGTCCCCTACCGAGGGGACGCGTACGTCCGCCCGGTTATCCACAGGCTCGGGCGCTTCGGTCGGGCGGCCCGACTGCGGCTCGGCGAACGGGTCGAGACTCGCGGGCAACGGCCGGCGCCGCTCGACGGCCAGGTCCCACACGACCGGGCGCCGGTCCGCCGGGAGAAACGCCGTGTGCCGTTGGTCGCCACGGCGGATCAGGCCGAGGCGTTCCAACTCGTCCAGGTCGCGGCGGACGGAGCGGACCGACTTACGGGCGTAGTGGGACAGACGGTCCTGCGACGGGAACGCGGCGCGGCCGTTCGCGTGCGCGTGGTTCGCGAGACCGAGGAGAACGGCAAGACACTGCGGCGGGACGTCGGGGGCGTCGTTCAGCGCCCACGAAACGGCTTCGATCGACACGCTCAGACCCCCGCGAGCACGTCGGCCAGGGCCACGACCGGCACGCCGTGAAGCGCGGCGTAGACCGGCTCGGGGAACGCCTCAGCGCCGGGCAGGGTCACCACGACGTCAGCGGTCCGGGCGGCGTCCAGGTCGTCGGCCATCACGGCGACCAGGTCGTCAACGTCGATCGTGTCCGCAACGGTCGCCGTGGTGACCAGCCAGCCGGCGGCGAGCAGGGCCACAACGGCGGCGGCGAGCGCGGTGGCAGAGTGGGCGGGGGCTGCGAGGTAAGCGGTAGGCTTGCGCATGGTCAGGGCCTCTTCCTGATCCGTGCCCCGGGGGTGTTCCCGCACCCGCCGGGGCGTTCGTTTATGTCGGCGAGTCGTGTGGGACTGCTTCACAACCCGCGTGCGGGTCAACTGCTGGCGCAAGCTCGCCGAGGGGGTGGCCGCCTCGGTGATGGTCGGCGACCCGGTGGTGGTCTGCGGCCGGCTCTACACCCGCGACTGGACGGACGACGCCGGCAACCACCGCTCGCTCTACGAACTGGAGGCGGTCGCCGTCGGCCACGACCTGTCGCGGGGCCGTGGTCGGTTCCAGCGCACCCGGCCGACGATGACGACCAGCACCGTCGAGGACACCGAGGCCGAGCACCGGGTGCACGGCGAGGCGACCGAGCCGGTGCCCGACGAGGAGGCTCCGGTCCTGCCGGACCGCCGTCCGCTCGACGACGACTTCGAGCCCGACTTCGGCGCGTACCCCGCCGGCCGCGGCCTGCCGGCCGACCCCGCCGTCGACGGCTCGCTCGACCCCTTCGACGACCCGGCGGACGACCCCCACGGCGGGGAGCCCGACGGGCCGGAGCCGGAGGCCGACGGCCGGACGCCGGTGACCGATGCACCGGAGGACGCCCCGGGTGCCCGGGGTGGTCGGGGCGACGTGGCCGTGGGGGAGCCGGGCCCGTCGTCCGAGGAGGCCGAGCCGGGCGTCTCGCCGGCCGGCCGTGGTCGACGGGGCCGGGGGCGGGTGCCGCAGCCCGCGTGAGCACCGGTCCCGGGTGGCACGACGGGGGCGGGGTGGCGTCGGCAGCACCGGCGTCACCCCGCGTGCCACCCGGCGGCGCGCGGTCACCCCGCCGGCGGCACGGGTCGCGGACGTGCCGGAGGCCGGCCGGGCGCTCGGCTAGGCTGGCCGGCCGGAGGTGGTGACGGGTGCGACAGGCGACGCCGGTGGCGACCGCGGCGGGGCTGGTCGCGGGGTACGCCCTCGACGCGCTCCTCGGAGACCCCCGCCGGTACCACCCCGTGGCCGGCTTCGGTCGCGCCGCCGGGGCACTGGAGCGGCGGACGTACCGCCCGGACCGGCTTGCCGGAGCGGCGTTCACCGCGCTGGCGGTCGGCGCGCCGGTGCTGCTCGGCGTGGCCGCCACGGTCGCCACCCGGCGCCGGCCGGTGGCCCGCGCCGTTCTGGTTGCCGCCGGCACCTGGACGGTGCTGGGCGGGCGCACGCTGCGGCGCGAGGCCACCGTGATGGGGCGTGCGCTGCGCGCCGGCGACCTCCCGGCGGCCCGGCAGCGGCTCGGCCACCTCTGCGGCCGGGACCCGTCCGCGCTCGACGAGCCCGAGCTGGCCCGCGCCACCGTGGAGTCGCTCGCCGAGAACACCTCGGACGCCGTCGTCGCCCCGCTGCTGTGGGGCGCCGTCGCGGGGCTGCCCGGCCTGCTCGGGTACCGCGCGGCGAACACCCTCGACGCGATGGTGGGCCACCGCTCGCCGCGGTACGCCCGGTTCGGCACCCCCGCCGCCCGCCTCGACGACCTGCTCAACCTGGTGCCCGCGCGGCTGACGGGCCTGCTCACCGTCGCGGTCGCGCCGACCGCGCACGGCGACCGGGACCGGGCGTGGCGCGTGTGGCGCCGGGACCGCAACGACCACCCCAGCCCGAATGCCGGGCAGTGCGAGGCGGCGATGGCCGGCGCCCTCGGCGTACGGCTGGGCGGGCGCAACGTCTACTTCGGGCGCTCCGAGGTGCGCCCGTTCCTCGGCGACGGTCCCCGTCCCGAGGCGCGGCACCTCAAGCGGGCCGCCCGGATCTCGGGTGCGGTCGGGCTGGCCGCGCTCGGGCTGGCCGCCACGTACCCGCTGACCCTCGGCCGGCTGGTGGGCGCCGTCGGCCGCCGGGCCGCGCAGTGGAGCGTCGCCGCCGGGCGGGAGGGGCGCCGGTGAGCGGTGGCCTGCTGGTCGCCGGCACCACCTCCGACGCCGGCAAGAGCGTGCTCACCGCCGGCATCTGCCGATGGCTGCACCGCCGGGGCGTGAAGGTGGCGCCGTTCAAGGCGCAGAACATGTCCAACAACTCCGCCGTCGTCGTCGGCCCGGACGGCCGGGGCGGCGAGATCGGACGGGCGCAGGCGATGCAGGCCGCCGCCTGCGGTCTCGCCCCCGACCTGCGGTTCAACCCGGTGCTGCTCAAGCCCGGCAGCGATCTGGCCAGCCAGGTGGTGCTGCTCGGCGAGGCCGTCGACACGGTCACCGCGGGCAACTTCCGCGAGCTGCGTCCCCGGCTCGCCGAGACCGCGTACGCGGCGCTCGCCGAGCTGCGGTCCGCGTACGACGTGGTGATCTGCGAGGGCGCCGGCAGCCCCGCGGAGATCAACCTGCGGGCCGGCGACTACGTGAACATGGGCCTGGCCCGGCACGCCGGCCTGCCCGCGATCGTGGTCGGCGACATCGACCGGGGCGGGGTCTTCGCCTCGATGTTCGGCACCCTCGCCCTGCTGGGCCCGGCCGACCAGGCGCTGATCGCCGGCTTCGTGATCAACAAGTTCCGGGGCGACCTCGGGCTCCTCCGGCCGGGGCTGGACATGCTGTGCCAGGTCACCGGCCGGCCGACGTACGGGGTGCTGCCCTGGGCGCTCGACCTCTGGCTCGACGCGGAGGACTCGCTCGCGTACGGCCGGGTGCTCGGCCGACCGGCCGCCCCGCGCGGCACCGAGTGGCTGGACGTGGCCGTGGTCCGGCTGCCCCGGATCTCCAACGCCACCGACGTCGAGGCGCTCGCCACCGAGCCGGGCGTGCGGGTCCGGCTGACCGTCGAGCCGGCCGAACTGGCCGCCGCCGACCTGGTCGTGCTGCCCGGCTCGAAGTCGACGGTGGCCGACCTGGCCTGGCTGCGGCGGACCGGCCTGGCCGACGCCGTCCTGGCGCACGCGGCGGCCGGGAGGCCGCTGCTCGGCATCTGCGGCGGCTTCCAGATGCTGGCCCGGGCGATCCACGACCCGGTGGAGAGCCGGCAGGGCAGCGTACCGGGGCTGGGCCTGCTGCCGATCGAGGTCACCTTCGACCCGCGCAAGACCGTCCGGCAGTCGGTCGGCACCGCCCGCGGCGACGTCCCGGTCCAGGGCTACGAGATCCACCACGGGTACGTCTCGCACGCCGACCCGGCGCTGACCCCGCTGCTGACCTGCGCGGACGGCAGCGGCGAGGGGGCCGTGGTCGGTGCCGTGCACGGCACCCACTGGCACGGCGCCTTCGAGTCCGACGGGTTCCGCCGCCGGTTCCTGACCGAGGTGGCCCGGCTCGCCGGCCGGACCGGTTTCACGGTGGCCCCCGACACCGCCTTCGCCGCCGCCCGCGAGCGTTCCCTGGACCTGCTCGGCGACCTGGTCGAGGAGCACCTCGACACCGAGGCCCTCTGGCGCCTCGTCGAGTCCGGCCCGCCCGCCGGCCTCCCCTTCATCCCGCCCGGAGCCCCGGGGACCCCCTGACCGAACCCCAGGAATCCCCAACCCACCACCTCTGCCCTGCCAACCCCGCCCGCACCCCGCCCTCGCACCCGCGTGCCACGTCTCGCGGGGGTGATCAAGAAGTTTGCGTCCTGTGGAGGCTCGAATCAGGGGGCGCAAACCTCTTGGTCATCGCCTCGGCTGTGGGCTGCGGGGCTGTGGGCTGCGGGGCTGTGAGCTGCGAGCGGCCGGGGCGGTGGGGTCAGCGGCGGATGTCGGCGGGGCGGTCGGACATGGGCAGCCCCGCCTCGCGCCAGGCCTGCACGCCGCCGATCATGTCGGTCGCGAGGTGCAGCCCGAGCGCCCGCAGGCTCGCGACCGCGAGGCTGGAGCTGTAGCCCTGGCGGCACACCACCACGATCCGCTGGTCGTACGCGGTGGCCTCCGGGATCCGCCACGCGCTGGCCGGGTCGAGTCGCCACTCCAGCACCGTCCGGTCGATCACGATGGCGCCGGGCAGGTCGCCCTGTTCCTGCCGCTGCGTGTCGGTGCGGGTGTCGATCAGCAACGCCCCGGTACGGACCGCCTCGACGGTCTGGTGCGGGGTCAGCCGGCGTACCCCGGCGCGGGCCTGTTCCAGGAGGGCGTCTACGCCCGGACTCATCACGCTGTGGGACACCAGCAGATCATCCCGCTCCGTCGCGCGGTCCGCCCGCCGAACGCCCGGCCGCACCCGACGAACGCTCGTTCGGGCGACCCCCGATCGGAGCGTCCCGCGGCCCGCCGACGCCGGGCCTCCCGCCACCGCAGGCCCGCTCCGTGGCAGGGGGACCGGCCTGGATACCGTCGGGCACGTGGCGGTGGCGGTGGTCGAGGCGTACGACCGGCTGGCCCGGCGGGTGCTCGCCGGGCCGGCGCGGTTGGGGCGGACCCGGCTGGTGGCGGTGGACGGGCCGAGCGGCGCGGGCAAGAGCGCGTTCGCGGCGCGGCTCGCGGACGCCCTCGCCGCCCAGCCCGGCGGCAGCCCGCCGCCGGTGGTGCACACCGACGACCTGCTCGACGGCTGGGACGACCAGCTCACCTTCTGGCCCCGGCTGGAGGAGTGGGTGCTCGGGCCGCTGCGCGCCGGCCGGCCGGGGGCGTACCGCCGGTTCAGCTGGGTCCGGCGGGCCTTCCTGCCGCGCCCGGTGCCGGTCCCGGTCGCGCCGGTGCTCCTGGTCGAGGGGGTGAGCGCGGCGCGGGCCGCCGCCACCGCGGACCTGACGCTGGCCGTCTTCGTCACCGCCCCGGCGCCGTTGCGGCTGGCCCGGGCGATCGAGCGCGACGGCCCGGAGATCCTGCCGGAGCTGCGTCGCTGGCACCTCGGGGAGCGGTCGCACTTCGTCGCCGACGGCACCGAGGCGCGCGCGGACCTGGTGGTCGACGGCGCCCCGGGCCTGCCGCACGACGCCGACCGCTACTACGTGCGCCGCCGCTGAGCCGCCGGGCCGGCCGGGACCGACCCTTCGCGCCGGCCTCGGACGGGGTGGTCGGTAAGGCCGGCATACGATGCCGGTCATGACCACACCGATCATGTCCGAGTCCGAGGTCCGGGCCGCCGTCGAGCGGGAGCTGCCCGGCGTCCGCGCCGACCTGGAACGCCTCGTCCGCATTCCCGGCATCGCGTTCGAGGGCTTCGACCACTCGCACGTGGAGGGTTCCGCCGAGGCGGTGGCCGAGCTGGTGCGCGGCTGCGGTCTCGACGTCAAGATCGTGCGCTCCGGCGGCCAGCCGGCCGTGATCGGGCGGAAGGCGGCCCTGCCCGGGGCGCCGACGGTGCTGCTCTACGCCCACCACGACGTGCAGCCGGTCGGCGACCTGACGCTGTGGGAGTCGGACCCGTTCGAGCCGGTGGAGCGCGACGGCCGGCTCTACGGCCGGGGCGCCGCCGACGACAAGGCGGGCATCATGGCGCACGTGGCGGCGCTGCGCGCGTACGGTGACGCGCTGCCGGTCGGCGTGGTGCTCTTCGTCGAGGGCGAGGAGGAGTACGGCTCCGACTCGTTGGAGCGGCTGCTCGCCGAGCACCGCGACGAGATCGCCTCGGACGTCATCGTGATCGCCGACTCCACCAACTGGGACATCGGCGTACCGGCGCTGACCACGTCCCTGCGCGGCATCGTCAACTGCTTCGTGGAGGTGCGCACCCTCGACCACGCCGTGCACAGCGGCGTCTACGGCGGTCCCGTGCCGGACGCGCTGACCGCCCTGGCGCGGTTGCTGGCCACCCTGCACACCGAGGCCGGGGACGTGGCCGTCGACGGGCTGGTCGCCCGGGAGGGCGCGAGCGTCGACTACCCGGAGGACCGGTTCCGCGCCGAGGCGGGGCTGGCCGAGGGCGTCAGCCTCATCGGCACCGGACGGATCACCGAGCGGCTCTGGACCAAGCCGGCCCTCGCGGTGCTCGGCATCGACGCCCCGTCCACCGCCGAGGCGCCGAACGCCCTGGTACCGGCGGCCAGGGCCAAGCTGAGCGTACGGCTGGCGCCGGGCGACGACCCGAAGCGGGCGTACGCGGCCCTGCGCGCCCACCTGGAGAAGCACGCCCCATGGGGCGCGCGGGTGACAGTCGTCTTCGAGCACGACGGCGCGCCGTGCGTCATCGACGCGTCCGGGCCGATGTTCGACGCGGCCCGCTCGGCGTTCCGGACCGCCTGGGACGGCACCGACCCGGTGGACCTCGGCATCGGCGGTTCGATCCCGTTCATCGCCACCTTCCAGGAGATGTTCCCGCGCGCGGCGATCCTGGTGACCGGCGTGGAGGACCCGCAGGCCCGGGCGCACGGCCCGAACGAGAGCCTGCACCTCGGGGAGTTCGCCCGGGTCTGTCTGGCCGAGGCGCTGCTGCTGAAGAAGGTCGCCGAGGCGGGCGTCGACGGGCGTTAGGTGTCGGAACCGTAACTTCCGGGTGGATGTGGGAGTTTGCGGTGTGTCGCCGGTCGGGTTGTTATAGCCTCTCGAACATGCGTACGAATGAGGTGATGGGCCGGCTCGAGGCCGCCGTCAGCGCCCTGGGGGACGTCGACGTCTCCGCGTGGTCCGAGGACACGCTCAAGGAACAGCTCGGCGACCTGTCCGCCGCGCTGGTCGCTCTCGACACGGTGCTCTCCCGGGTCGCCGAGGAGATCCGCGCCCGTGGGCTGCGCATCGAGGAACCCGTCTCGGCCTGACCCGCCACCCCGGCGGGCGGAGGTTTTCCGGCGCCCGGGCACGGCAATGCCCGGGTCGTGTCGGGGGTGGCTGGCAGGATGGAGCCGTGCGGTTCCTCGACCTGGCAGCCACCTCCGCCGCCGTCGGCGCCACCCGGGCCCGGCGGACCAAGGTGGAGCTGCTCGCCGCCGCGTTGCGGGCGCTCGACCCGCCCGAGGTCCCGGCGGGCGCCGGCTGGCTGGCCGGCGAGCTGCGCCAGCGGCAGACCGGGGTCGGCTGGGCGAGCCTGCGTGACCTGCCGCCGCCGGCCGCCGAGCCGACCCTGACCGTCGCCGCCGTCGACGCGGCCATCGACGAGATCGCGTCCGTGCACGGGCCGGGTTCCCAGGCCCGCCGCCGGGCGCTGTTGGGCGCGCTCTACTCCGCCGCCACCGCCGAGGAGCAGCGGCTGCTGACCGGCCTGTTCAGCGGTGAGCTGCGCCAGGGCGCGCAGGCGGGGCTGCTCGCCGACGCGGTGGCCCGGGCGGCCGACGTGCCGCTCACCGCCGTACGCCGGGCGCTGCTGCTCGCCGGTGACCTGCGCGCGGTCGCGGTGGCCGCGCTCGACGGGGGCGCGGCGGCGCTGGGCGCCTTCGGCCTCCAGGTCGGCCGCCCGCTCGCGCCGATGCTGGCCCAGAGCGCGCCCTCGGTGGACGAGGCGCTCGCGGCCACCGGCACCCCCGCCGTGGTCGACGTCAAGCTCGACGGCATCCGGATCCAGGTGCACCGCTCCGGCGACGACATCGCCGTGTTCACCCGCAGCCTGGACGACATCACCGCCCGGGTGCCGGAGGTGGTCGCCGCCGTGCGGGCGCTGCCCGCCCGCGAGCTGGTGCTCGACGGGGAGGCGATCGGGCTCGACGAGACGGGCCGGCCGTTGCCCTTCCAGCAGACGTCGAGCCGGGCCGCGCGGCGCACCACGCCGAGCAGCACCGGCGCCGCCCCGGTCGCCCCGGCCGTGGCCGCCGCCGGGGCGACGGGCGCGACCGTGCTGACGCCGTACTTCTTCGACCTGCTGCACCTCGACGGCGACGACCTGATCGACCTGCCCGGCCGGGAGCGCTGGGCCGCGCTCGACGCCGCGGTCGACGCCTCGCTCGTGGTCGGCCGGGTGGAGGTCGACGGCCCGGAGCGGGCCGGCGAGGCGTTCGCCGCCGCCATCGACGCCGGCCAGGAGGGGGTGGTGGTGAAGGCGCCCGACGCACCCTACGACGCCGGCCGGCGGGGATCCGCCTGGGTGAAGGTGAAGCCCCGGCACACCCTCGACCTGGTGGTGATCGCGGTCGAGTGGGGCAGCGGCCGGCGGGAGGGCTGGCTGTCCAACCTGCACCTCGGCGCCCGCGACCCGCGCACCGGCGACTTCGTCATGCTCGGCAAGACGTTCAAGGGCCTCACCGACGAGCTGCTGCGCTGGCAGACGGAGCGCTTCCTCGCCCTCGCCGTCGAGCACGGCGACTGGGAGGTGCGGGTCCGCCCCGAGCAGGTGGTCGAGATCGCCTTCGACGGGGTGCAGACCAGCTCCCGCTACCCGGGCGGGATGGCGCTGCGCTTCGCCCGCGTGGTGCGCTACCGCGACGACAAGACGGCGGCGGAGGCCGACACCATCGACGCCGTACGCGCCATCCACGCCGGCCGCGTCACCGGCTGAGCGGGGCGGGTCAGGCGGCGCCCTGCGGCGCGGGCTCGGCGGCGCGGTCGACGGGCTGCCGCGGTCCCACGCCCGCCAGCCGGCGGGCCTCCCGGCGGGCCACCCAGCCGTAGCCGAACAGGGTCATCGCGGCGAAGATCCACCACTGCACGACGTAGCCGAAGTTCTGCCAGTTGTTGGTGTAGCCGACCGGCACGTCCTTGAACGCGGGCTCGGCCGCCGGGGTCTGCTCGTCGAGCAGCAGGTACGCGCCGTGCACGGGGTAGGGCAGCTCCCGGGCCAGCCGGGGCACGCCGATCCGCCGGGTCTCCAGCTTGCCGTCACGCCGGGTCACGGCGACCGAGCCGCTCTCACTCAGGTGCACCCGCCCCGTCACGGTGACCTCGCCGGGCGGGAGGGCCGGCACCTCCGGCTGGACGGTCGCGTCGCCGCCCCGGGCCGGCGGGATCCAGCCCCGGTCCACCAGCACGGCCGTGCCGTCGGCCAGCACGAGTGGGGTGACGACCTCGAAGCCGACCGTGCGGTCCACCGAGCGACCCCGGACCAGGACCACGTTCGCCGGGTCGTAGCGGCCGGTCACGGTGACCTTGGTCCAGGCCTTCTCCGCGACGGGGGCGGGGCCGGCCGTGCCGCTGCCGCCCGTCGGGGCGGGCAGCACGTCCCGCAGCGGCACCGGGGCCATCCGCAGGCCGGCGTCGATCCGCTCGTTGACCTCCGTACGGCCGTGGTAGCGGTCCAGCTGCCAGTTGCCGAGCAGCACCATCACCGCCGAGGCGACCAGGGTCAGTGCGAGAATGCCCAGCCAGCGCGGCGTCAGCAGGAACCGGTACACGCCCACGAGGCTACCCCTGTGACCGGAGGCACTCGCTTCGACAGCCCCCATCGCGGGCCCGGGCGGGGTGCCGGCGACTCCGCCCGGCGACGCCCGACACCGCCGGTGGGCCCGTTCGGCGGCGACCGCGCGGCGGCCGCTTCGGCTATCGTCACGCGGGCGGACCGCGCGGTCGGCCCGCCGCAGGTCCCCCCGCCGCCCCGCAAGGGAGTCGATGATGACCGTCGTGCCGCGCCTGGTGCTCAGCGCGCCGTCCTCCGGCCACGGCAAGAGCGCGCTGGCGATCGGGCTGCTCGCCGCGTTCGCCGACCGGGGCGTCGACGTCGCCGGGTTCAAGGTCGGCCCCGACCGCGTGGACGCCGCGTACCTCGGGCTGGCCGCCGGCCGCCCCGGTCGGACCCTCGATCCCCGGCTGGTCGGCGCCGACCGGATCGCCCCCCTCGTCGGCCACGGTGCGGCCGGCGCCGGGCTCGCCGTGGTGCAGGGCAGCATGGGCCTGTACGACAGTCTCACCGGCCGCCCGGAGAGCGAGTCGACGGCCGCCGTGTCCACCGCGCTGCGCAGCCCGGTCGTGCTGGTGGTCGACGTCGCGGCGACGGGGCAGTCGGTGGCCGCCCTGGTGCACGGCTTCCGGTCGTACGACGAGCAGCTCTGGCTCGGCGGGGTGATCCTCAACCGGGTGGCGTCCGCCCGGCACGAGGAGCTGCTGCGTGCGGCGCTGGACGACATCGGCGTGCCCGTCTACGGCGCGCTGCGCCGCCAGGACCTGCCGTCCGTGCTGCCCGCCCGCCGCTACGGGGCGGTGCCCGCGCTCGCCCGCACCGACGAGGCGACCCGCGCGGTCCGCCGGCTCGGCGAGGCGGTCGCCGCCACCGTCGAGCTGGACCGGCTGCTGGCCCTGGCCCGATCCGCGCCGCCCCTGCCCGCGCCGCCCTGGACGCCGCAGGCCGGGCGGGAGGACTCCGGGCCGCGCCCGGTCGTCGCGGTCGCCGGGACGCCGGGCGGCAGCTACAGCCATCCCGAGACCGTCGAGCTGCTCCGGGCGGCCGGCGCCGAGGTGGTGACGGTCGACCCGCTGCACGACGAGGCGCTGCCCGCCGGCACCGGCGCGCTGGTCGTCGGCGGCGGGCTGCCCGAGTCGTACGCCGAGCAGCTCTCCGCCAACCGCCGGCTCTGCATCGCGGTCGCCGAGCTGGCCCGCACCGGGCGGCCGGTCGTCGCCGAGGGGGCCGGCCTGCTCTGGCTGGCCCGGGAACTGGACGGGCTGCCCATGTGCGGCGTGCTCGACGCGGTGGGGACGCGCCGCGACGGCCTGGTGGTGGGCTACCGGCAGGCGACCGCGCTGACCGACAGTCTCGTGGGGCCGGCGGGCACGGTGGTGGCGGGGCACAAGGAGCACTGCGGCGTGCTCACCCCGCGCGCCGGGGCACGGCCGGCGTGGAGTTGGGAGGGCGGGGCGCCCGAGGGGTTCGTCTGGCGGGGCGTGCACGCCTCGCAGCTCACCCTGCACTGGGCGGCGTACCCGCGGCTGGCGGCCCGCCTCGTGGACGCGGCGGTGGCGGCGGCCGACCCCGCGACCGCCCGGCCCGACGGGGTGCCCGCGTGATCGGTCAGGTGGCGGTCCGCCGGTTCCCGGCGCTGACCGTCTCCACGCCCCGCACCGAGGTACGCGCGCTGACCGGGGCCGACGCGCCGGCGGCCGACGAGGTCTTCGCCGACCGGCAGACCCGGCGGTGGCTGCCGCTGGCCGACACCTCCGGTCAGATCGACGGGCTGGCCTGGTGCACCGACCTGGCGCGGCAGCGACGCGACAGCGGCGACGGCGACCACTACGCGGTGGTACGCCGGGAGGACGACCTGGTGGTGGGCTGCCTGTGGACGCGGCGCACCGACTGGGGCGCCCGGTGCACCGAGGTCTCCTACGCGATGGCGGCGCACGCGCGGGGCTTCGGTCTGGCGGCCGAGGCGGTCGACGCGCTGGCCATCGCGCTGATCCTCGAACACGGCTTCCAGCGCGTCGAGCTGCGGGTCGCTCCCGGCAACCTGGCCTCCCGCCGGGTCGCCGAGAAGGCCGGGTTCAGCTACGAGGGCCTGCTCCGCAACGCCGGCTTCGTCCGGGGCGGCCGGGTCGACCTGGAGGTCTGGTCCCTCGTCTCCGCCGACCTGCGCTGACCCACCCCCGGCCCGGGCGGCGCCGCGACCGGACGGGGCCGCGCGGCCCGGCTCAGCCGACGATGCGGTCCGACGGTGGGGTGAACTGGCGGGTGGGCTGGCCCTTGAGGCCGTCGTGGAGGGTCTGCGCCACCGCCTTGATCGGGATCTGCGACTGGCCGTCGCCGACCGCGTTGAACGGGTTGTCCGGGTCGGAGATGAAGCTCGCCGCCGCCAGTTCCGGGGTGTAGCCGACGAACCAGGCCGACCGGGTGCTGTCGGTGGTGCCCGTCTTGCCCGCCACCGGGCGGCCGACGGTGCCCCGCACGCTGTCCGCGGTCGACCAGCCTCCGCAGCTGCCGCGGGCCGGGGTGTCGCCGGTCGGGCAGCGGGCGGCGTCGGTGGCGGCGCGGGCGGCGTCGGCGTCCACCACCTGCCGGCAGCGCGGCTTGGCGACCTCGCGTTCGATCCCGGAGGCGGTCTTCCAGGTGGTCGGCGTGCCGTCCCGGTTGTAGATCGCCTGCACCGGGATCGCCTCGCAGTAGCGGCCGTCCGCGGCGATCGCGGCGTACGCGTTGGCCATCTCCAGTGGCGTGGCGTCGGAGACGCCGAGGGTGAACGCGCCCCACTGTTTCGCCTTGGCCGGGGACGCGTGCTCCCGGTCGACGTCGGTGCGCCAGCGCAGCCCGAGCTGCTCGGCCAGGCGGACCGCCTTGTCCGCGCCGACCTGCTCCTCCAGCCACACGAAGTACGTGTTCACCGACTTGCCGAAGCCGGACCACATGGTCTGGTTGCCGCTCATCGCGCCGCTGGCGTTGGACGGCGACCAGCCGTCGTAGACCTCGGAGCGGTAGCGGTGCGGTGCGTTGAACGAGGTGGACAGCGGCATGCCCGCGTCGAGCGCGGCCAGCATGGGGAACATCTTGAACGTCGACCCGGCCTGGTAGCCGGGCAGATCGCCGCCGCCGAGCAGGGGTGCCACCGTGTTCGGGAAGTTCGCCTTGACCTTCGGCCCGGCCTCGGGGTTGGAACTCAGCCCGTTCTCGCTCAGGTCCAGCGAGTACGTCCGGTTCACCGCCATCGCCTTGACCCGCCCGGTGCCGGGCTCGGAGACCACGATGCCGTTGGCGAAGGGGCTGCCGGTGTTCTCCTTGGTGCCGACGTTCTGCTCCGCCGCTTCCTGGATCTTGGGGTCCAGGCTGAGCACGATCCGGTAGCCGCCCCGGCGCAGCTTGTCCATCCGCTCCAGCCGGTTCTCCCCGAACGCGGGCTGCGCGCTCCACCAGTTCTTCAGGTAGTCGCAGGCGAAGCCCCAGCTGTTCCACTTCTCGGGCACGGAGGCGCAGTCGTTCGGCGGGTACGTCAGCTTCAGCCGGATCGGCTCGGTCTTCGCCTGCCTGACGGCGTCCGGCGAGAGGTAGCCGAGCTGGGTCATCCGGTCGAGCACGTAGTTGCGCCGGCCGGTGGCGTCCTTCTGGTCGGAGCTGGCCGGGTCGTACTCGGACGGGGACTTGACCAGGCCGGCGAGGGTGGCCGCCTCGACGGGGCTGAGGTCCTTGGGGGCCTTGGAGAAGAAGATCTCGCTGGCCGCGTAGATGCCGTACGCGCGGTGCCCGAAGTACGCGGAGTTGAGGTAGCGCTCCAGGATCTCGTCCTTGCTGAGTTCCTTCTCCAGGTCCATCGCCATCCGCATCTCGCGGACCTTGCGCAGGCTGGTCTGCTGGGTGGCCTCCTGCACCTCCTTCGGCGTCTTCGCGCTGTCCCGCAGCGCCATCCGCACGTACTGCATGGTGAGCGTGGAGGCGCCCTGGGAGACGCCGCTGGAGCGGGCGTTGGCCACGAAGGCGCGGGCGACGCCCTTCGGGTCGACGCCCCGGTGCTGGTAGAAGCGGTTGTCCTCGGCGGCGACGATCGCCTGCTGCATGTTGGGGGAGATGTCGGCCAGCTTCGTGTACTGCCGGTACTCCTCGTAGAACATCGTCAGCACCGTCTTGCCGTCCGGCGCGTAGACGTACGACGTCTCGGCCGGCAGCGCGGTGGTGAGGATCTGGGTCTTGTGTTCCATGGCGTGCGCCGTGACCTTGGCGCCGAGGCCGGTGGCGGCGGCAACGGGGTACGCCACGGCGGCGACCACGATCCCGGCGATCAGTCCGGCGCGGAGGAGGGGAACGAGACGACCGGCGGCAGCAAGGGGTCGATTGCTCACACGCTCAAGTTATGACATTTCCGATTCGTACCTGAGAAATATTCATAAACGCCCGTGTGGTGATGCGGCCCACGCCGGGATCCGCTGTCCCGCGCGGCACCTTCCCGGCAGGATCGCGGACATGCGTGGTCAGCCGACCGGGACCCTCCCCGAACCCGACCTCACCCACCACGGCGACGCCGAGGTGGGGCCGGGGCTCGTCGACCTCGCCGTCAACGTGCGGCGCGACGCGATGCCGGACTGGCTGGCCGACCCGATCACCGCCGCGCTCGGCGACCTCGCCGCGTACCCCGACCCGGGGCCGGCCCGGGCCGCCGTCGCCGCCCGGCACGGGCGCCCGCCGGCCGAGGTGCTGCTGACCGCCGGCGCGGCCGAGGGCTTCGTGCTGCTCGCCCGGGCGCTGGCCGGCGTACGCCGACCGGTGGTGGTGCACCCGCAGTTCACCGAGCCCGAGGCGGCGTTGCGCGCCGCCGGGCACCGGGTCGAGCGGGTGCTGCTCGACGCGGACGACGACTTCCGGCTCGACCCGGCCCGGGTGCCCGCCGACGCCGACCTCGTGATGATCGGCAACCCGACCAACCCGACGTCGGTGCTGCACCCCGCCGGCGACCTGGCCGCCCTGGCCCGACCCGGCCGGGTGCTGGTGGTCGACGAGGCGTTCGCTGACACCACCGTCGCCCCCGGCGTGGCCGGCGAACCGGAGTCGCTGGCCGCCCGCCGGGACCTGCCGGGCCTGCTGGTGGTCCGTAGCCTCACCAAGACCTGGGGGCTGGCCGGCCTGCGCATCGGCTACCTGCTCGGCGAGCCCGCGCTGCTGGAGCGGCTGGCCGCCGCCCAGCCGCTCTGGGCCGTCTCCACCCCCGCCCTGGCCGCCGCGTCGGCCTGCGCCACGCCCGTCGCGGTCGAGGCCGAGCGCGCCATCGCCGCCCGGCTCGCCGCCGACCGCGACCACCTGGTCGCCCGCCTGTCGGCCCTGCCCGGCGTACGCGTCGCCGGCCGCCCCGCCAGCGCGTTCGTGCTGGTGCACCTGCCCGGGGCCGCCGACGTGCGGGTCGCCCTGCGGCAGCGCGGCTGGGCGGTACGCCGGGGCGACACGTTCCCCGGCCTCGGTCCGGACTGGCTGCGGATCGCCGTGCGCGACCCGGCCACCACCGACGCGTTCACCGAGGTACTGGCGGAGATCCTGGAGGCATGATGCTGGAGACCACGATCGCGGCGATCCGGCCGCCGGACGAGTCGGCGATGGCCGCCGCGCGGGAGTTGCAGGGGCGGCTGACCAAGCCCGCCGGCTCCCTCGGCGCCCTGGAGGAACTCTCCGTACGCCTCGCCGGCCTGGCCGGGCACTGCCCACCGCCGCTGCCCGAGCCGGCCGCCGTCGCGATCTTCGCCGGTGACCACGGCGTGCACGCCCAGGGGGTGACCCCCTGGCCGCGTGAGGTCACCGCGCAGATGATCGGCAACTTCCTGGCCGGCGGCGCGGTCGTCAACGCGTTCGCCCGGCAGGCCGGCGCCTCGGTCACCGTGGTCGACGTCGGCGTGGCCACCCCGCTCCCGGCCACCGGCACCCCGGCGGGTGCCCCGCTCACCGACGCCCCGGCGGGTGCCCCGGCCGCCGATGGCGCGCCGGCGATTCCGCTGACCCGGTCCCCGGCGGGCAGCCCGCCGACCCGCGACGCGCCCCGGCTGGTGGCGGCGAACGTCCGCCCCGGCACCCGGGACCTGGCGGTGACCGCCGCGCTCACCCGCGACGAGGCCCGCGCGGCCGTCGAGACCGGCATCCGGGTGGCCGACGAGCTGATCGACGCGGGCGCGGGCATCCTGCTCACCGGGGACATGGGCATCGGCAACACCACGCCGGCCGCCGCCCTGATCGCCGCGTTCACCGGCATCGACCCGGCGGAGACGACGGGCCGGGGCACCGGGGTCGACGACCCGACGTACGCCCGCAAGGTCGACGTCGTGCGGGCCGCGCTGCGCCGGCACGCCCCGGACCCGGCCGACCCGCTGGGCGTGCTGGCCGCCGTCGGCGGGCTGGAGCACGCCGCGCTGGCCGGGCTGATCCTGGGCGCCGCCGCCCGCCGCACGCCGGTGCTGCTGGACGGGGTGATCGCGGTCGCCGCGGCCCTCGCCGCGGCAGCCCTCGCGCCGCACGCCGTGGCCGCCATGGTGGCCGGGCACCGCTCCGCCGAGCCGGGGGCCACGGTCGCGCTGCGCCGGCTGGGCCTGGAGCCGCTGATCGACCTCGGGCTGCGCCTGGGCGAGGGCACCGGCGCGCTGCTCGCGCTGCCGGTGGTCACCGGCGCGGTCCGGGTGCTGCACGAGGTGGCCACGTTCGACTCGGCGGGGGTGGCCGAGAAGTGAGTGACCGGAGCGAGCACACCGACCGGCCCGTAGGCGTGTCGCATCCCGCCGCCGGCGAGCAGGGCGGGGCGGCGGTGTGAGCGGCAACCCGTACCCGCTCGGCCTGCGGCTCGCCGGCCGACGGGTGGTCGTGGTGGGTGGGGGAGCGGTGGCCACCCGGCGGGTGCCGGCCCTGCTCGACGCGGGCGCGCACGTCTTCCTCGTCGCGCCCGAGCTGACCCCGGCGCTGCGCGCGCACGTCGACGCCGGACGGCTGCACTGGGCGCCGCGCCGGTTCGCCCCCGACGACCTGGACGGCGCGTGGCTGGTCCAGGTCGCGGTCGACGACCCGCTCGCCGCCGCGTCGGTCAGCGCCGCCGCCGCCGAGCGTCACATCTTCTGCGTACGCGCCGACGACCGCGCCGCCGCCACCGCCTGGACGCCGGCGGTGACCCGGCACGGCCCGGTGACCGTGGCGGTGCTCGGCGGAGGCGACCCGCGCCGGGCGATGGCCGTCCGCGACGCCGTCCGCGCCCTCCTGGATGTAAGGAAGGGCCCCCTGTTAACGCCTGCGGTAGAGGAAGGGTCCCTTCCTTACACACCGGCCGGGCGGGTTGCGTTGGTGGGGGCCGGTCCGGGGGACCCGGAGCTGATCACCGTCAAGGGCTGGCGGCTGCTCACCGAGGCGGACGTGGTGGTCGCCGACCGGCTCGTCCCGGGGCTGCTCCTCGACGAGCTGCGCCCCGACGTGGAGCTCGTGGACGCTTCCAAGATCCCGTACGGGCCGTCCCGGGGCCAGGAGGAGATCAACCGGATCCTCGTGGACCGCGCCCTGGCCGGGAAGTTCGTGGTGCGGCTCAAGGGCGGCGACCCGTACGTCTTCGGCCGGGGCGGGGAGGAACTGCTGGCCTGCGCGGCGGCCGGCGTGCCGGTGACCGTGGTGCCCGGCGTGACCAGCTCGATCGCGGCTCCGGCCGCGGCGGGCGTCCCCGTCACCCATCGGGGGGTGGCCCACGAGTTCACCGTGGTCTCCGGGCACGTCGCACCCGACTCGCCGGCCTCCCTGGTCCGGTGGGAGGCGCTGGCCGGGCTGCGCGGCACGCTTGTCGTGCTGATGGGGCTGAAGAACCTCGCGGCGATCACCGCGACGCTGATCGCGCACGGCAAGCCGGCACAGACACCGGCCGCCGTGGTGCAGGAGGCGACGACCGGGGCGCAGCGGGTGCTCCGCTCCACGCTCGGCGCGGTGGCCGCCGACGTGGCGGCCGCCGGGCTGCGCCCGCCCGCGGTGGTGGTGCTGGGGGACGTGGTCGACGCGCTCGCCGGGGTCGGACCTGAGGAACTTCCGGGCAGCCCGCTCGCTCCGGGCGGTCAGGCTTGATCCCTCCGCGAGCGGGCTGCCCGGAAATCCCCGGTGGGCGCTGCCCGCGGGGCGGCTCGGGTCCGACCGGGCAGAGTGGGACGGGATGACGACGGCGGCCGGAGACACAGTCCCCGGCCGCCGTCGCGCGTCCGTCAGGTCACTGCTTGAGCATGTTGTCCAGCAGCAGGGCGCAGCGGATCAGGCCGAGGTGGCTGTAGGCCTGCGGGTGGTTGCCCAGCCCGCGCTCGGCCATCGGGTCGTACTGCTCGGGCAGCAGGCCGGTCGGGCCGGCGGTGTCCACCATCTGCGAGAACAGCTCCTCGGCGTCGGTACGCCGCCCGGTGCGCAGGTACGCCTCGATCAGCCACGCCGTGCAGATGTGGAAGCCGCCCTCCCGCCCGGGCAGGCCGTCGTCCCAGTGGTAGCGGTAGACGACCGGGCCGCTGCGCAGGTCCGCCTCGATCCGCAGGACGGTGGAGAGGAAGCGCGGGTCGTCGCCGGGGAGCAGGCCGGAGAGCCCGATCCACAGCGACGAGGCGTCCATCTCCTCGTCCCCGTACGCCACGCTGTAGGCCTCGACGGTCTCGTGCCAGCCGTACTCCAGCACGTTGGCGCCGATGCGGTCGCGCAGCTCCACCCACTCCGGCCGGTCCTCGCCGCCGTGCTGGCGCATCACGTGCAGCGCCCGGTCGACGGTCATCCAGCACATCACCTTCGAGAAGATGTGGTGCCGCGGGGGGAGGCGGGCCTCCCAGATGCCGTGGTCGGGCTCGTGCCAGCGGCGGCGGACCGCCTCGACCATGTTGTCGAGCACCCGCCACTCGTCCTCGCGGACGGAGCCGCGGGCGTCGGCCACGGCCGCGATCAGGTCCGCGATCGGTCCGAAGACGTCGAGCTGGAGCTGGTGGTTGGCGAGGTTGCCGACCCGGACCGGCCGGGAGCCGGCGTAACCGGGCAGGGTGTCGATGACCGCCTCGGCGCCCAGCTCGTAGCCGTCCACCGTGTAGAGCGGGTGCAGCCGTTCCGGGTGCCCGCCGGTGCGCTCGATGCACCCGTCGACCCAGCGCAGCAGCGCCTCGGCCTCCTCGATCGAGCCCAGGTCGACCAGGGACCGCGCGGTCATCGCCGCGTCCCGCAGCCAGCAGTAGCGGTAGTCCCAGTTGCGGACGCCGCCCAGCTCCTCCGGCAGCGAGGTGGTCGCGGCGGCCAGGATCGAGCCGGTGGCCTCGTGGCAGAGCCCGCGCAGGGTCAGCGCGCTGCGGACCACCAGGTCGCGGGCGGTGCTCGGCAGCCGCAGGGTGGCCACCCAGTCCTTCCAGGGCTGCTCGGCCAGGGCCTGCCGCTCGTGGACCGACATCCGGTGGTGTTCCAGGCTGTGCGTGCCGAAGCGCAGCTCCAGCACGACCTGCCCGCCGGCGGCGGAGAGGTCGACTACCGCCTTGGCCGTCTCGTAGCCGCCGTCGTTGGTGACCTGCCACTCGACCCCGGGCGAGTAGAGCGCGACCGGCTCGTTGGAGCCGAGCACCAGCAGGCCGTCGCCGATCGGCTGCAACTGCACCGCGACCTGGCCGAACTCGGGCCGGGGCGCGAACTCCAGCCGGGCCCGGCCCGAGCCGGTGAGCACCCGGACCATTGTCGAGTCGCCGGTCACGACGGCCGGGCCGTCGGGCGTGGTCTCCCTGGCCGGCTTGTCCAGCCAGTCGGTGACGGTCAGGCCCGACCACCGGGTCTCGACGGTCATCGTCCCCGAGCGGTAGCGCTGCCCGAGCGGGATGCCGCCGCGTTCCGGGGCAACGCTGAAGTGCCCGGCGGGGCTGCCGCCGACCAGGTCGGCGAAGATCGCCGCCGAGTCCGGCTTGGGGTGGCAGAGCCAGGTGACCTTGGCCTCGGGGGTGAGCAGGGCCACGGTCCGCCCGTTGGCCAGCATCGAGTGCCGCTCGATGGGGACCGCGCGCTCGCCGAAGAGCCAGTGCCGCCGGGTCTCCAGCAGCAGGCCGAGGGCGCGGGCGGCCTCGATCGGCTCGGCGACCCGGTAGCCGGCCCGGGTGTCGCCGGGGCCGATCTTGATGCCGACGTCCGGCCCGTGCAGGTTGCCGAAGGCGTTCTCGTCGGTGACGTCGTCGCCGATGAAGAGCACCGCGCTGGCGGAGAGCTGGGTGCGCAGCTGGTCGACGGCCGTGCCCTTGTGCGTGGCGACCACCGACAGCTCGATGACCTCCTTGCCCTGGGTGACCGTGACGTCGTCCCAGGTGGCGGGGCCGCTGCGGACCGCCTCGATGGCGGCAGCCGCGATCTCGGGCGCCACCCCGCGGGTGTGCACCGCGACGCTCGCCGGCTTGCGCTCCAGCCGGATGCCCGGGTGGGCCGAGGCGATCTCGCGCAGGGCGTCGCGCAGCCGGGTGCGGACCGCGATCAGCTCGGGGGAGAGCCGCTCGACGAAGCCGATGTCGAACTCGGAGCCGTGGCTGCCGACGAGGTGGACCTCGCTGGGCAGCCGGGAGAGGGCGGCCAGGTCGCGCAGGGCCCGCCCGGAGACCACCGCCACGGTGGTCTGGGGCAGGGCGGCCAGCGCCCGGACGGCCGCCACCGACTCCGGCAGCGGCACGGCCTTGCTCGGGTCCTCCACGATCGGCGCCAGGGTGCCGTCGTAGTCGCAGGCGATCAGGAGCTGGGGTACCCGGGCGATGCGGCCGATGGCCGCCCGCAGTTCCGGGTCCATCGTGCCGGCCGCCGGGGTGACGATCTCGCTGGCGGCGTTCACGCGTCCTCCGATTGAGGCACACCGAGCTCGGTGAGGAAGGACTTCGCCCAGTGCCCCACGTCGTGGGTGCGAAGATGGCGTTGCATTGTCCGCATTCTGCGGCGTGCCTCCGGCTTCTCGACATGCACGGCCCTCAGCAGGGCGTCCTTGACCGCGTCAGGGTCGTGCGGGTTACACAGGAACGCCTGACGCAGCTCGGTGGCGGCGCCGGCGAACTCGCTGAGCACGAGTGCACCGCCCTGGTCGGCGCGCGATGCGACGTACTCCTTGGCTACCAGATTCATTCCGTCTCGCAGCGGGGTCACCATCATCACGTCGGCGGCGGCGTACATCGCGGCGAGTTCAGTGCGACTGTACGACTGATGCAGATAATGCACCGCCGGCACGCCGACCCTGCCGAATTCGCCATTAATCCGGCCGACCTCGCGCTCCACCTTCACGCGTAGTGCCTGGTAGTGCTCCACGCGCTCACGGCTGGGCGTGGCGACCTGCACCATGACCGCGTCGGGAACTGTCAACTTTCCGTCAGCCAGCAGTTCGCGGAAGGCCTTGAGCCGCAACTCGATGCCCTTGGTGTAGTCGAGCCGGTCGACGCCCAGGATGATCGTCTTCGGGTTGCCCAGCTCCTCGCGGATCTCCTTCGCCCGGGCCTGGATCGCCGGGTCGGCGGCCAGCCGCTCCATCTCCTTCGTGTCGATGGAGATCGGGAACGCGCCGGCCTTCACCTGGCGCCCGTCGACCTGGATCATCTGACCCTCGTAGCGCAGCCCGAGCAGGTGCCGGGCCAGCCGGACGAAGTTCTGCGCGGCGAGGCGCTGCTGGAAGCCGACCAGGTCGGCGCCGAGCAGGCCGCGCAGGATCTCGGTGCGGAACGGCATCTGCATGAACAGCTCGATCGGCGGGAACGGGATGTGCAGGAAGAAGCCGATCCGCAGGTCGGGCCGCAGCTCGCGGAGCATCGCCGGCACGAGCTGGAGCTGGTAGTCCTGCACCCAGACCGTCGCCCCCTCGGCCGCGACCTCCGCCGCGGCCTCCGCGAAGCGGGCGTTGACCAGGCGGTACGCCTCGCGCCAGCGGCGCTTGTAGGCGGGCGTCTCCACGGCGTCGTGGTAGAGCGGCCAGATCGTCGCGTTGGACTGGCCCTCGTAGTAGCGCTCCAGCTCCTCCGCGCTCAGCGGCACCGGGTGCAGCCGGATGCCCTCCAGGTCGAAGGGCTCGGGGGCGGCGCCGGTGCCACCGGCCCAGCCGACCCAGGTGCCCTGGTGCTCGGCGAGGACGGGGTGCAGTGCGGTCACCAGCCCCCCGGGGCTGCGACGCCACTGCCGTCCTTCGGGGGTGCTCACCTCGTCGACGGGTAGCCGGTTCGCCACTACGACAAAGGAGCTGCGGACGGTCACGTTCGGCCACCTCCGGGTGCTGACGGGTCAACCGCGAATGAGCGTACTGAGCGTAGCTGCGGCTTCTGGGGCCCCGTGCCGGAGTCACCTACCCTTCCCACGATGGTCCAACCCTCGGGGTGATCTTGTCGATACCCCTGCTCGGAAGCAGGGGTGGCACGACGGGTCCGGAGCGTCGGGGGCGGGGTGATGTGGGCGCGACGCCGCGTACCTGTCAGGATTGAGGATGGCGTGCGTGCGGCCGGCCACCGGCCGGCGGCGGCGGGCGGAGGTCGAAGCCCGCGCCCGCGCCCGCCGACCCCAGTCGCAACCCTACGGAGGTAGCCCGCACCGTGGCCCAGTACATCTACGTCCTGGAAAAGGCGCGCAAGGCGCACGGCGACAAGGTCGTGCTCGACAACGTGACGCTGAGCTTCCTGCCGGGGGCCAAGATCGGTGTGGTCGGCCCCAACGGCGCCGGCAAGTCCAGCCTCCTCAAGATCATGGCAGGGCTGGACAAGCCGAGCAACGGCGAGGCCCGGCTCATGCCCGGCTACACCGTCGGCATGCTCGCCCAGGAGCCCCCGCTCAACGACGCCAAGACCGTGCTCGGCAACGTCGAGGAGGCGGTCGCCGAGACCAAGGCCAAGCTGGAGCGGTTCAACAAGATCGCCGAGCAGATGGCCACCGACTACTCCGACGAGCTGATGGAGGAGATGGGCCGGCTCCAGGAGGAGCTGGACCACCTCGACGCGTGGGACATCGACTCCAAGCTCGAACTGGCGATGGACGCGCTGCGCTGCCCGCCGCCGGACGCCGACGTCACCCAGCTCTCCGGTGGTGAGCGCCGCCGCGTGGCGCTGTGCAAGCTGCTGCTGGAGGCGCCCGACCTGCTGCTGCTCGACGAGCCCACCAACCACCTGGACGCGGAGAGCGTCTCCTGGCTGGAGCAGCACCTGGCCAAGTACGCGGGCACCGTCATGGCGATCACCCACGACCGGTACTTCCTGGACAAGGTGGCCGGCTGGATCCTGGAGCTGGACCGCGGCCGGGCCATCGGCTACGAGGGCAACTACTCCACCTACCTGGAGAAGAAGGCGGCCCGGCTGGCCGTCGAGGGCCGCCGCGACGCCAAGATGAAGAAGCGGCTCACCGAGGAACTGGAGTGGGTCCGCTCCAACGCCAAGGCGCGGCAGACCAAGTCCAAGGCCCGACTCGACCGCTACGACGAGATGGCCAACGAGGCGGAGAAGACCCGCAAGCTCGACTTCGAGGAGATCCAGATCCCGCCGGGCCCGCGCCTGGGCAACACGGTGATCGAGGCGCAGAACCTCAGCAAGGGCTTCGGCGACCGGCTGTTGATCGACAACCTGTCGTTCTCGCTGCCGCGCAACGGCATCGTCGGCATCATCGGCCCCAACGGCGTCGGCAAGACCACGCTGTTCAAGACCATCGTCGGGCTGGAGCAGCCGACCGGCGGCGAGGTCCGGGTCGGCCCCACCGTCTCGCTGTCGTACGTCGACCAGAACCGGCAGGGCCTCGACGGCGACAAGAGCGTCTGGGAGGTCGTCTCCGACGGCCTGGACTACCTCATGGTGGGCAAGGTCGAGATGCCGTCGCGGGCGTACATCGCGGCGTTCGGATTCAAGGGGCCGGACCAGCAGAAGCCGACCAAGGTGCTCTCCGGCGGCGAGCGCAACCGGCTCAACCTGGCGCTGACGCTGAAGATCGGCGGCAACGTGATCCTGCTCGACGAGCCGACCAACGACCTGGACGTCGAGACCCTCTCCAGCCTGGAGAACGCGCTGCTGGAGTTCCCCGGCTGCGCCGTGGTCATCTCCCACGACCGGATGTTCCTCGACCGGGTCTCCACGCACATCCTGGCCTGGGAGGGCGACGACGAGAACCCGGCCAAGTGGTTCTGGTTCGAGGGCAACTTCGAGGCGTACGAGAAGAACAAGATCGACCGGCTCGGCGCGGAGGCGGCCCGCCCGCACCGGGTGACCTACCGCAAGCTGACCCGTGACTAAGAGCGCGGACCGCAGCCGATCATGAGCGACCGCTTCGTCTACCACTGCACCCTGCGGTGGTCCGACCTGGACGCGTACGGCCACATCAACAACTCGCGCTTCCTCACCCTCTACGAGGAGGCGCGGGTGGCGTTGATGTTCGCCGGCGGCCGGGCGTGGGGGGTGGGCTCGTTCGCCGACGGCGTCGTGATCAGTCGGCACGAGATCGACTACGTGCGCCCGGTCGAGTACGCCCTCGGCCGGGCCACCGCGGAGGCCGCCCCCACCGTGCGCATCGAGCTGTGGGTGGAGGAGATCCGGGGCGCGTCCTTCACCGTCGCCTACGAGCTCTTCGACGGCGACGTGCTGGCCAGCCGGGCCCGTTCGGTGCTGGTGCCGTTCGACCTGACCCGGCAGCGGCCCCGGCGGATCACCCCGGAGGAGCGGACGTTCCTGCTCACGTACGCGCCGCAGGGCGGGGTGGCGTGACGGCGCCCGGCGGGCCGGTCGCCCCGGCGGGGGCCGGTGGTGGCGGGACGGTCGCCGGTGGGCACGGGATCGCCGACGCGGCCGACGCGGGGGCCTTCCTGGCCCGCCTCGTCCGGCTGGACGGCGACGCGCCGGTCCGGCTCAGGTCGGCCGGCGCGACGGGCCGTACGGCCCTCTGGGGGCGTCTGCCGTGGGGCGTGCTGGTCGTCCGCACGGTGGCCGGCGACGGCCCCGGCGACGCCACGGTCCCGGCCCGCGAGTTGCTGGCCGAGCTGGCGGCGGGCGGTTCGGCCCTGCCGACGCGGCGGGACGAGCGGTGGCGGTGGCCGCTGCCGCCCGCGGCGAGCCGCCGGGTGGAGACGCTGCCGGGCGTGGAACTGCGGCGGATCGCGGCGGCGGCGGCGGGAGCCCTGCGTGACGCCAGCACCCACGGCGTCGGCGGGCGTGCGGTGGGGCAGCGGGCGCTGCGGGACGCGCTGCTCGACCACGTGCCCGTGGTGGTCACCCCGGAGGACCCGCCCGGCGAGCCGGTCGAGGTGACCCAGCGGATGGTCCAGGGGTTGGTCCGGATGGGCTTCCTGGGACCCGCCGAGGGGTCCGCCGGGACGGTCGGCGGGGGCGACGTCCAGGTGCGAACGGCTGGCCGATGGGTCGGCCTGGTGGGACCGTACGGAGCGATATGGTCGCAGAAGGCCACCGAACTTGCCGTGCGGCCCCTCTGAATTCATCCGTTCGGCTGACCCTCGGTCATTCTTCTGTCCTGGGGCTGCCGTTGGGGGGGTGCTTCAACTCGGCTGTCCGGGTACCGTCCATCCTCGGATCCAACGCACCGTAGGCGAGTGGATCCGCTGGGGAGTGAGGTGCGCGAGCGATGCCGTGGTGGTCATGGCGCCCCGGTCCCGCCAACGGCGGCGGCGACCCGGAAAGGCGGAGCGGGATCACAGTGGAGAGCACCGTCCGGGTCGGACCACCGACCCCACGTCAGCCGGGAGACGACTGCCCGCCGACGGAGCGAGCCGTGATCGCGGACATGTCCGCCACGGTCGAACCGGTCACCCTACGCCGCATCTGCGACGCACTCGACAGGCTCGACGTGCGCTACCTGGCCGACGGCGACGGCAACCTGCTGGCCATGTGGGAGCGGCACGCCGTGCTGGTCACACTGGAGGGTCCGGAGGACGAGATCCTGGTGATGCGGGCCCGTCCACACGCGACGGTGCCGCCGGACTGGGCCGACCGCGCCTACCGCGTGGTCAACGAGTGGAACCACACCCGACGCTTCTGCAAGGCCTACATCGGCGACCCGACCGAGCGCGGCCAGTTGCCGATCTACGCGGAGTTGCAGGTGCCGTTCGGCGCCGGGGCGCACGACGCGCTGCTGGTCGAGATGCTCGACTGCGGCGCGGCGGTCGCCACCAGCTTCGTGGACTGGCTGCACGACGAGGGCGCCCTGCTCTGAGGCGCCGGACGCCCGCCGGGCGATCCGGTGCCCGTGCGAACGCCGAGGGAGCGCCCGGCATCCGCCGGGCACCCGAGGGGCGGCCCGGTCAGGCCGGCCCCGCCGGGTCCTCCATCGCGTTGACCATGAAGTAGGCGGCCCGCTCCAGGTAGTCCCACAGCGCGGTGGCGATCTCCGGCGGCAGGTCGAGCCGGTCCACGGCGCGGCGCATGTGCAGCAGCCACGCGTCCCGCTCGGCGGCGCCGATCCGGTAGGGCGCGTGGCGCATCCGCAGCCGCGGGTGCCCCCGTTGCGCCGAGTACGTGTTGGGGCCGCCCCAGTACTGCATGAGGAACAGGGTCAACCGGTCCGCGGCCGGGCCCAGGTCCTCCTCCGGATACATGGGGCGCAGCAGCGGGTCGTCGGCGACCCCGGCGTAGAACTCGTCCACCAGCTTGCGGAAAGTGGGCTCGCCGCCGACCGCTTCGAAGAGGGTCATCGACGCACCGGGACGGTCGGACTCACCTGCGGCATTCACCGTTCCATCCTGCCAGGTGCCACGTCGGGGCAGCGGGGGGTGCCGGCTGTGGGTCGGGTCACCGCGTGCCGCCGCCGTCCCGCCTCGCCGGGGCGACCGCCCAACGGCCCGCCGGCCCGCCGGACCCTTCCTCCGCGGGCCGCCCCGACGCGCCCGCCGGGGCGGCGGGACCGGCTGCCTGCCGGGGGGCCGCTCCGCCCGCCTGCTGAGCCGCCTCGATCGCCGCGTCGATCGTCGACCGGCTCGGCCAGCGCAGGGCGGCGAGCGTCATCAGCAGCACCCCGACGGCGCTCCACACCCCGACCACGAGCGGGATGGAGTATCGCTCGGCCAGCAACCCGGTGACCAGGACGGCCATGCCCTGGATGACCTGGACGCCGGTCGCCATCACGCCGAAGGCGCGGGCCCGGAAGCCGTCGGGCAGCGCCCGGACGAAGAGCCCGTTGGCCACCGGCAGCATGCCGGCGACGGCGAACCCGCAGGCCGCGGCGAGCAGCGCCACCACCAGGGGCGGCGGGTCGAGCAGGGCGGGCACCAGGGCCAGCGGGGAGAGCACCGCCAACGGCCGCATCAGGCTCAGCCGGCGGTCCGGCCCGAACGCCCGGCTGACGACGAGGCCGCCGAGGATGAAGCCGACGGGGTTCGCCGCCATGATGATCGCCTGGGCGGCGCCGGCGTCCAGCTGGCCGGCGTGCTCGCTCGCCCAGGCGGCGGCGAGGCCCTCCGGCACCACGGAGAAGAGCATGGCGGCGAAGACCAGCACGGCGATGGCCCGCAGCACCGGGGTGCCGAACACGATCTGGAAGCCCTGCGCGGTCTCCCGCAGCAGGTGGCTGCGGTGCGCGGCGGTCATCGCCGTCGGTCGGTCGGCCACGCCGAAGCGGACCAGCGCGGCCGACAGGGCGAAGGTCGCCGCGTTCACCAGGAGCGCGGTGGTCGGGTTGAAGGCGGCGATGGCCGCGCCCGCCAGGTAGCCGACGACCTGGGCGGCCTGGCCGACGCTGCTGATCATCGAGAGCCCGACCACCAGGCGGTCCCCGGTGAGGACCAGGGGGATCAGCGCCGACTTGGCGGCCTGGCTCGGTGGGTTGGCCAGCGTGGTGGCGAAGAGCAGGGCCAGGATCATCGGGACGGGCACGCCGGGGATGGCGATGCACACCATCAGCACCATCCGGACGAGGTCGCAGATCACCATGACCTGCCGGTAGCGGTGCCGCTCCGCGAGGGTGGCGAGCAGGGGGCCGCCGACCAGCCAGGGCAGGTAGCTCACCGCGAAGGCGGCGGCCGAGAGCGCGACGGACCGGGTCTCCTCGTAGACCAGCAGGGTGACCGCGGCCTTGGCGATGTAGTCGCCGATCCAGGAGAGCGCGCTGGCCGTGAAGACGGCGCCGTATTCGCGGTTGGCGAACACCTCGCGGAAGGTTGCCGGCCCTTCCGGGGATGGTCGCTCGTCAGGCACCGTCGCCTCCATCGTTCCCCTGAGCGGGCCACTCGTGATGGACGGCCCGGGAACCGTCGTCAGATCTACGGATCAGCGAGGACGTGATCACGCTCCGGGGGAGCGCGTTGCACCGGATTTTGCCCGATCGTCCGACGAGTGGCTAGGGCGAAGGGGTTGATCGTCGCATCTCCGACTGAACGAACGGACGATACCCGAGGGGCCACCCGGCTCGCGACCCCCGCCGCCCGGCGTTCTGGGCGCCTCAGGTGGCGCCGCCCTGCCCGGTCTCGCCGGGGGTGGGGACCGGCATGCCGGGGTAGAACCGGGCGGCGGCGATCTTCGCGGTGATGCCGGAGTTCTCCAGCGCCTCGGCGAGCCGGCGACGCAGCTCCCGGCCGACGGCGAACTGCCCGTCCGCGGTCGTCTTGACCACCGTACGGATCACCGCGCCGTCGACAGTCATCTGCTCGACGCCCAGCACCTCCGGCGCCTCGACGATCTCCGGCGCCAGGTCGGGGTCGATCGCCACCGAGGCGGCGGCGGTACGCAGCACGGCGGTGGCCTCCTCCGTGCCGGCGAAGCCGATCGGCAGGTCGACCACCACCAGTGCCCATCCCTGGCTCTTGTTGCCCACCCGGACGATCTCGCCGTTGCGGATGTACCAGAGCACGCCCCGCCCGTCGCGGACGGTGGTGACCCGCAGCCCGACCGATTCCACCACGCCGGTCGCCTCGCCGAGGTCCACGGTGTCGCCGACGCCGTACTGGTCCTCGATCAGCATGAACAGGCCGGCGATCAGGTCCTTGACCAGGCTCTGCGCGCCGAAGCCGAGGGCCACGCCCGCGATGCCGGCGCTGGCCAGCAGCGGGGCCAGGTCGAAGCTGAACTCCTTGAGGATCATCAGCAGCGCGATGCCGAAGATGAACGCGGTGCTCAGGCTGCGCAGCACCGAACCGATCGCCTCGGCCCGCTGCCGGCGCCGCTCCGGAACGAACTCGCCGGGCTCGACGGCGGCGGTGGGGATCCGCTCGCGCAGCGGACGCAGCATGGTCGGCACGCCCGCGTCGGTGGTGGTGCGCACCAGCCGGCGGATCGTGCGGTGCACCAGCCACCGGGCGGCGACCGCCAGCAGCAGGATCATCACGATCCGCAGCGGCTTGAGCAGGATCCAGTAGCTGCCCTCGGCGAACCACACCGAGCCGGTCATGTCGTAGACGCTCTTGCAGAGGGCGTCGTCCAGGCAGGTCGGCGACGGGGCCGGATCCGGCGCCTCGACGGCGGGCAGGGCGGGCGGCGTCAGGCTGACAGCGGTCACGCTGTCTTCGTACCCCACCAGGCGGGGCCGGATCCCGCCGACCCTCCGCGGCGTGACTTCGCCCGGCGGCCCGGGGTCACGGCGCCGTGCCTCAGGTGCCACCGCAATAACCTTGAGTACCTCATTCTCGGTTGGCACCCACTTCGGTGCCCGCCACAATCCGCGGAGAAAGTGCACAAGGTTAACGCCGCTGCAAAGATTCTCGCTGAGACCCTTGTCGGAGGCGGTCGCAGGTAGGCCGTGGGCCTACGGAGCCCTTTGCAGTAACTGTGACAGAACCTCTTTACTTGACGCTTGACGTTGTATCGGATCTAGGACAATCGCCCGGCGATTTGTCCGATGTGGGCTTCGCCCGTAATCCGGCCACTGTCTGTGATGTATTGACTACCCTCTTTCCGCGCTCTACCGTCAGAACCCCGAAACCCCGGCGACGGCACAACCGGCGCAGCGAAGGGACGACGTATGCCACAGCTGGACACGGACGTGATGGTCAAGTTCATCGGCCCGTATTCGTCTTGGATGCAATTCCAAAAGAAGACCAACTGGTGCTGGAACGCGACGACGGTCAGCGTCGCGAACTACTACGCCGCCGCAGAGCGTTTTACCCAGTGCCAGCTCGCCACCCCGGTGATGGACCAGATCTTTGCTGAATGGCACGCACAACACCCTGATCAGCCGACGTACGACTGTTGTGCGCCTGACGGCGGCCCCTGGGACTGCAACAACGGCCACTGGCCGGACGAGGCGGCGCTGCGAGTGGCCGGGCACGATGTTCCGGTTCCCGCCGGTGAAGACCCTGACAAGTTCTCCCGTGACACCAACACCATCACCTGGGGTGAGCTCAAAAGGTTCAACGCGTTGACGAAGGAAGAGGTCAAGGCGGAGATAGACGCCGGACGCCCGATCGTCATGAACATAGGCTGGCGCGGTGGGCTCAGCGGCCACATCGTCAACATCTGGGGGTACAGCTACCGAGCAGGCAGCAACGAACTGGTACACGTATTCGTGCATGACCCCTGGGAGGACACGGGAGGGCAGCACGACGGCTTGGAAGACAGCCCCATCCTCTGGGTCGAATGGGACACGCTTTTCGGCGGGTATCCAGGCGGCGTGAACGGCACATGGAACCGAACTTTCAAGACTCGGAGAAACTAGCCCAAGAGAGGTTCGCAATGCCGTTGAACATGCCTGAGCCGCCGGGTCGGATCCGGGAGGAAGCGCGCTCCAAGCTCGGCGATGTCGCCAGGGCTGGCGGGGGCGGTCCGAAACTGCTGGGCGAGGTCGCCCCGGAAGACGTGGAGGTGTCCACCCCGCACCAGGTGTTCGTCCTGGCACCCGACGATATCGAGGCCGATGGCGGTCTGGAGCGGGCGCAGCCGGTAGGGTGGCGCTTCCTGCTGGAGTCCGGCGGCAACGTGATCGCCGGCGCCGAAGTCTCCGAGACGCCGGAACGCACCTTCCCGCCGAGTTTCTACCGAAGCTCATCGGTGGGAGCCACTGCCACCGCGATCAAAGCCGCGCGGGCCCTGCCGCAGCTCGAAGCGGCCGGGTTCGACCTGCGACTCCTGCGGATCCCGGAGCTCTACCAGATGGCCCTGTGGCTGCACTCGCCCCACACCGACCTGCTCATACCGCTAGCACCCTCCCCAATCGGAAACGAAGGCAAGATCACACCACCATCCGTGTTCTTCCGGGAACTCATCGCTGCGGCCCGCGATTACAGAGCCCGCCGAGTCCCCAGCCCCGGAGACGGCCCACGAACGCCACAGCCGCCGGCAGGTAGAAATAGGAACCCGGGTCTACCGGGTCGTTAGCTGGAGCGTGTGTTCGGATTTCCTTCACCTGGTCAAGCGGCGGGCCGCTTGCGGCCCGCCGCCGCGTCAGCTCCGGTCCGCGCATGCGGCCTGGCGGCCGGTCACGTCCCGGCGCACGCGGCGCGGTATTGGAGAGGCATGGACACGGCTGCGAGCAGCCGGGCCGGCGGCGATCACCGCCGGGAGCACGAGCAGTTCTGGCGCCAGCCTCGACCGGACGTGCGCGGCGGTGGACACGACGGGTGCGCCGGGGTGGAGCCGGCTGGGCTCGTCCCGGCGTCGGAGTGCCCTGGCGCGATCTTCGGCCGTGGAGCGTGCGAGCTTGGCGTCATCCGCGCCGCGAGCAACACCACGACGGGTACCGGAAGAGTGCCACTGTCGTGCGGAGCACCCCATGGTGAACCGGCCGGCTCCGCAGCCACGTCCCGTCACGGTCCTGAAGGACCTGCTGGAGATCCAACCACTAGACGCCTCGGGGGCGTTCGATCTTGCGCAGACGTACGCTTCCGCTGTTCTGAACCACGCCCACAGCAGCACGCTAGGGGCAGGCGGAGTGCGACCGCGACCAGCGGGGCTAGCGGATCTTGACATCAGCGTTTCGAGGGGGCTTGCCTCTTCACGTCAGGCACTCCAGTGATCTTGACTTGGCTTGATCAATCTTATCAACTTCAATGCATAAGCAAGATCGTCGGGCAGAGGTCCGGCACAACGTGAGATCGAAAACGGGTGTAAAACGTCGAGAGTCGCTGAGGGCCCCGCCCTGCTCAGGGGCCAGATCTGCCCGTTTCCGGGTGATGCTCACTTGGCTTGTCACATTAGTGCGTGCAATCCGGGAGCCGATCAGGGACGATGGGCGCACGGACGTCGGTGATCCGGCCGGCGTCGGCCGTGGTGGGCGACTGCGCCCGTTTCCGGTCGGCGGTGGCGAGCAGGGGGCCGCTGAACCGGGAGGGTGAACGCGATGCCTGACATACGACCCACGGTGGGCTCCGGTGCGCTGGTCCTCAACGCCACCTACGAGCCGCTGTGTGTCGTGTCGGTGCGCCGCGCCGCCATTCTCGTGCTCTCCGCGAAGGCGGTCTGCGTCGCCGACGGCGACGGCATCCTGCACAGCGCCCGCGACGCGCTGCCGGTGCCGTCGGTCGTCCGTCTCACCCGCTTCGTACGCGTGCCCTACCGCACCCACGTCGGGCTCTCCCGCCGCGCCATCTTCGCCCGGGACGGCTGGCGGTGCGCCTACTGCCGGGGTCCGGCCGAGACCATCGACCACGTCTTCCCGCGCAGCCGGGGCGGCCGGCACGCCTGGGAGAACGTCGTCGCGGCCTGCGCCCGGTGCAACCACACCAAGGGCGACAAGACGCCGGCCGAGCTGGGCTGGCGGCTGCACGCGCTGCCGGCGGCCCCGAAGGGCACCGCCTGGCGGGTGCTCGGCCACCGGGCGCCGGACCCCCGCTGGTCCGACTGGCTCGACCTGCGCGAGCCCGAAGGCCGCCTGAGCCGGGAGCCAGAGGCCGCCTGACCCGTCGCCCGCGCCCGCACGACGCGGCGCGCGGGCGGGCCGGTCAGGCGGTGCGCGCCCGGACCAGGGACGCGAAGACCACCACGTTGTCGGCGTACCCGGTCTGCCCGCCCACCCAGCGCCCGCCGCAGGTGATCAGGCGCAGCCGGGGGCGGTCGAAGTCGCCGAAGACCTCGTCCACCGGCAGCCGGTCCTTGTCGAAGCGCTCGACGGAGTCCACCTCGAAGACGGCCACCGAGCGGTCCTGCCGGGCGACCTCGATCCGGTCGCCGTCGTCCAGGTCCCGCAGTCTGTGGAAGACCGCCGGCCCGCTGGTCGTGTCGACGTGCCCGACGATCACCGCCGGGCCGTACTGCCCGGGGGTCGGCCCCTGGTCGTACCAGCCGGCCTCCTGGGCGCGGGCGGCGTCCGGCACCGCGATGCTGCCGTCCGGGGCGATGCCGACCCCGTGCACGGGCGCCCGGACGTCGATCGGGTCGATGGCGATGCCGACGGGCCGGCTGGCGGGCAGCACCGGGAACTTCTTCGGCGCGGGTCGCAGCCCCGCGAGGAACCGCTCCGGCAGCACGCTCACGCCGGCGATCCGCTCCACGCCGAGCATCGTGACGATCAGCGCCATCAACGTCCCGATCACCAGGACCGGCAGGCCCGGCCCCCGCCCCGGGGCCAGCCGGCGGCGGCCGACCGGGATCCGGCGGTACCGGGGCCGGGCGGGCAGCGGACCGGCGGCCGGGTCGGTGGTGGCGACGCTCGCCGACACCGCCTCCCCGGCCACCCGGCGCAGCCGGCGGGCGGTCGCGGCCGCCGCCCGGCGGGACGCCCGCAGCGCCCGCCGGGTGGTCGCCCGGACCCGGCCCGGATCCGATCGCCTGGTACGCCTCAGGGAGCCGGCCATGGCGACGGCGGGTCAGGAACCGGACCCGGTCCGGCGGCGGTTGCCGAAGAAGCCGAAGCCCACGGCAAGGGCCACGACCGCGAGGCCACCGATCATCAGCATCGAGCCGGTGCCCGAGACGCCGGCGGTGCCGCCGCCCCCGGTGGCCGGGCCCTTGCTCGGCTGCTCCATGTTCAGCACCGTGAGCGTGGTGGTCGCGGTCTTGCCGTTGTCGCAGCGCAGGTCCACCGGGTAGTCGCCGGGCTCCTTGCTGCCCGGGATGGCGACCTGGCCGGTCAGGAAGCCGTTGTCCGGTCGTAGCATCACCCGCCCGAAGGCGTCGGAGTGCACGTCGGCCTGGCGGTTGTTGGCGTTGTCGCAACCGGCCCGGATGCTGACCCGGGTGCCGGCCTGCGCGCTGTTGGGCACCACCTCGACGAAGGTGTTCTCACCCGCCCAGGCGGGTGCGACGGTCGTCAGGACGAAGGCCCCGACCAGCCCCAAGACGGTCAGAGCGCGGGTCAGGGCACGTTGGAACGCTGTGAGCACCGGCATGATCCCCCCTTCCGGTGACGATCACCGGAATCCTCCCCGGGCAACAGGGGCCTGCTTTCCCGCTGGCCGGGGGGCAAACCCGGGGCAGGTCAGCGCGGCCGGTCGGCGGGGGGCAGCGGGGTGACGGGCTGCCATTCCAGCGGGGTGGAGAGCACCATCGTGCTGGACGGCTGGCCGTACGGGGCGAGCCGGTCGATGACGCCCTCGAAGTCACCGATCGACCCGGCGGCCACCTTCAGCATGCTGCACGCGTCGCCGGTGATCCGGTGGATCTCCAGGATCTCGGGCCAGTTCGCCACGTCCGGGTCGTGCAGGATGCACCGCGCCCCGTAACAGGACATCCGGATCAGCGCGACCACGGTGCGGCCGGCCCGGGTCAGGTCGACGTGGGCGTGGTAGCCGGTGATCACCCCGGACTCCTCCAGCCGGCGCACCCGCTCGGCCACGGCCGGCGGCGACAGGTGCACCCGTCGGGAGAGTTCGCTGAAGGAGAGGCGCGCGTCGGCCTGCAGTTCCCGCAGCAGCGCCCAGTCCATGTCGTCCATGAGGCGACCTTACTTTCTCGAAGCCGAATCCGGCTCATGCCTTCTGCGTAGCAGGTCAGACGGGGTGAGCGCCGTTGATCCGGCATTCCATCCGGGGGTTCCGCCGAGAGATCATGTCGACATCCCGAAAACGGCCGACCGTCGGCCGTCCCGGGTGACGGAGCAGAGGGAGGCCACCGGTGGAGCAGACGGACGTGCGCGTACCCGCCAAGGCGGCGGTGCGCCCGGTGACCCCGCGGCAGCGCGCGGCCCGCGCCGCCCGCAACGGCGGCGAACCGACGCTGGAGTTCGCCGAGCGGGTGCCGTACGACGCGTACGTGCACGCCAGCACGCTGCACAAGCTGCAGCAGCCGCTGAGCGACGACCCCGGCGAGATGTCCTTCCTGATGGTCAGCCAGATCATGGAGCTGTACTTCAAGCTGACCTGCCACGAACTGCGCGAGACGCAGCGGCTGCTGCGGGCCGACCGGGTGTGGGACGCGCTGGCCCCGCTGCGCCGCGCCGCGCTGCACCTGGAGGGGCTGAACGCGGCCTGGAACGGGCTGCGCTGGATGACCCCGGCCGACTTCAACCGGTTCCGCAACCTGCTGGGCGAGGGCTCCGGCTTCCAGTCGGCGATGTACCGCCACCTGGAGTTCCTGCTCGGCCTCCGCGACGAGACGCTGATCCGGCCGTTCCGGCGGCAGACCGACGTGTACGCCGAGCTGCGCGCCACCCTGGCGGCACCGAGCCTCTGGGACGACGTGGTCGCCCTGCTGGCCCGCCACGGCCACGAGGTTCCGGCCGACCTGCTGGACCGGGACGTCAACGCCGAGCACCAGCCGCACGCCGCCGTGGAGGCCGCCTGGGTGCGCATCTACGCCGAGCCCGGGCCGGAGAACCACCTGCGGATGCTGGGCGAGGCGCTGACCGAGGTGGCCGAGCAGTTCGGCGACTGGCGGCAGCACCACGTCAAGGCGGTGCAGCGCACAATGGGCGCCAAGGTGGGCAGCGGCGGCTCCGCCGGACTGGCGTGGTTGCAGCGGAGCATGGCCCGGGTGGTCTTCCCCGAGCTGTGGTCGGCCCGGACAGCGATGTGACCCGAGAGCGAGACGACCCCATGACCACCCCCGCATCCGATCCGTCCGGTTTCGCCGCCGGTGAGGCCGAGGCGCGCCGCCTCGACGCCGCCGATCCCGGGCACCGCCACCTGTTCCACGTGCCGCCGGCCGACGGCGGCCGGTACCCCGAGGCCGCCTACCTGGCCGGCAACTCCCTCGGCCTGCAACCCCGGGCCACCCGCGACGAGCTCGCCGCCGACCTGGACGCGTGGAGCCGCCTCGGCGTCGAGGGACACCTGGAGGGCGAGCGCCCCTGGCTGCCGTACCACGAGCTGCTGACGGCGCCGGCCGCGCGACTGGTCGGCGCCGCCCCGGCGGAGGTCGTGGTGATGAACTCCCTGACGGTCAACCTGCACCTGCTGATGGTCAGCTTCTACCGGCCGGCCGGGGCGCGCACCCGGATCGTCATCGAGGACAGCACCTTCCCCTCGGACAGCTACGCCGTGCGCAGCCAGGCCCGCTTCCACGGCCTCGACCCGGACACCACGGTCGTCCGGCTGCGCCCGCGCGCCGGCGAGGACACCCTGCGCACCGAGGACGTGACCGCCTACCTGGCCGCCGAGGGCGACACGGTGGCGCTGGTGCTGCTCGGCGGGGTCAACTACCTCACCGGTGAGCTGATGGACATCCCGGCCATCACCGCCGCCGGCCGCGCGGCGGGGGCCGTGGTCGGCTGGGACCTCGCGCACGCCGCCGGCAACGTCCCGCTCGCCCTGCACGACTGGGACGTCGACTTCGCCGCCTGGTGCTCCTACAAGTACCTGAACTCCGGCCCCGGCGCGCTGGCCGGCGTCTTCGTGCACGAGCGGCACCTCGGCGACCCCGACCTGCCCCGCTTCGAGGGCTGGTGGAGCACCGAGGCGGCCACCCGGTTCGAGATGACCCCGGTCTCCCGGCCGCCGGCCACCGTCGAGGCGTGGCAGATCTCCAACCCGCCGATCTTCGCGATGGGCCCGGTGCGGACCTCACTGGAGCTCTTCGACTCCGTCGGGATGCCCGCGCTGCGCGAGCGCAGCGTCCGGCTCACCGCCTACCTGGCGGGACTGCTGGACGAGGTGACCGCGAACCGTCCGCTGACCGTGGTCACCCCCCGCGAGCCGGAGCGGCGCGGCTGCCAGCTCTCGGTGCGCATCGGCGCGGGCAGCGCGGCCGGGCTGGCCAAACGGCTGCGGCACGAGCACGGCGTGATCGCCGACGCCCGGGAGCCGGACATCATCCGGTTCGCCCCGGTGCCGCTCTATTCCACGTTCCACGACTGCTGGCGGGTGGCCGGGTCGCTGGCCGCCACGGTGGAGGTGAACTCATGGTGAGCGCGAGGAGTGAGCCGGGGTTGCGAGCCCCGCAGTCGCGAACGGAGATGAGCTCATGACCGACAAGCGGGACGAGATCGCGGTGGTCGGCGCGGGCCTGGCCGGCTGCCTGCTGGCCTGCTTCCTGGCCCGGCGCGGCTACCCGGTGGCGCTCTACGAGCGGCGGCCCGACCCGCGCGCCGGCACGGTGGAGCGGGGACGCTCCATCAACCTGGCGCTCTCCGAGCGGGGCCTCGACGCGCTGCGCCGGATCGGCCTGGACGAGCAGGTGCTGGCCGACGGGCTGCCGATGCGCGGCCGGATGATCCACCCCGTCGACGGCGAGGCGCAGTTCCAGTCGTACAGCGCCGCCGGCGACCGGGCGATCAACTCGATCAGCCGGGGCGCGCTGAACAACGCCCTGCTCGACGCGGCCACCAGCCTGCCCGGGGTGCGGGTCGCCTTCGACCACCGGCTCGTCGGGCTCGACCCGACCAGCGGCGAGATGACCTTCGAGACCCCGCAGGGCACGGTCGCGGCCACCGCGTCGGTCGTCCTCGGCGCCGACGGCGCCGGCTCCGCGGTGCGCGGGCAGCTGCTGGCGTACGGGCTGCTGACCGAGAGCGTGGACTTCCTCGACTACGGCTACAAGGAGCTGACGATCCCGCCGCTGGGCGGGGACTTCGCCCTCGACCCGGAGGCACTGCACATCTGGCCGCGCGGCACCTCGATGATGATCGCGCTGCCGAACCCGGACCGCTCCTTCACCTGCACGCTCTTCTGGCCCACCCACGGCACCGCCAGCTTCGCCTCGCTGGGCAGCCCGGCGGCCATCGAGCGGCACTTCGCCGAGCACTACCCGGACCTGCCGCCGCTCGCCCCGGGCCTCGTCGACGACTACCAGCACAACCCCGTGGGCGTGCTCGGCACCGTCCGCTGCACCCCCTGGCAGGCGTACGGGAAGGTCGGCCTGCTCGGCGACGCGGCGCACGCCATCGTCCCGTTCTACGGCCAGGGCGCGAACTGCGCCTTCGAGGACGTCGTCGAGCTGGACCGCTGCCTGGACGAGTGCGTCGACGACTGGTCCGAGGCGCTGCCGCTGTTCCAGCAGCGCCGGCAGGACAACGCCGAGGCCATCGCGCAGATGGCGCTGGCCAACTTCGTGGAGATGCGGGACAAGGTCGCCTCGCCGCTGTTCCAGGCCGGCCGGAAGGTCGAGCACGCGCTGGAGCGGGTGTTGCCGGGCCGGTACGTCTCCCGCTACGAGCTGGTGTCCTTCTCGACCACCCCGTACGCGGAGGTGCGTCGCCGGGTCCGCCGGCAGCACCGCCTGCTCGGGGCGGTGGCGGCCGGCGCCGTGGCGCTGCTGGCCGGCGCGGTCGGCGTGGCGATCAACCGAGGGAGGCGTCGATGACCGTCACCTGGGATCCGCGGCTGATGGCCGGGACGGCGCCCGACGGCCCGCCGCTCCTGCGCAATTTCGTCGGTGGTGAGTTCGTCGATGTGGGGCGGCGGTTCACGAAGCGCAGTCCGGTCACCGGTGAGCCGGTCTTCGAGGTGGTGGAGGCCGACCAGGGGTGTGTGGACGACGCCGTCGCCGCCGCGCGGGCCGCGCTGCGCGGGCCGTGGGGCCGGATGGGGGAGCGGGAGCGCGCCGAGGTGTTGCGTCGGGTCGCCGACGAGTTGGAGCGTCGCTTCGACGACCTGGTCACCGCCGAGGTCGCCGACACCGGCAAGTCGATCTCGCAGGCGCGCACGTTGGACATTCCGCGTGGTGCGGCGAACTTCCGTGCGTTCGCGGAGATCGTGGCGACCGCGCCGACGGAGTCCTTCACCACGGTCACCCCGACCGGCGGCCGGGCACTGAACTACGCGGTGCGTAAGCCGGTGGGTGTGGTGGCGGTGATCGTGCCGTGGAACCTGCCGCTGCTGCTGCTCACCTGGAAGGTGGCTCCCGCGCTGGCCTGCGGCAACGCCGTGATCGTGAAGCCCAGCGAGGAGACGCCCGCCTCGGCGACCCTGCTCGCCGAGGTGATGGCCGCCGCCGGGGTGCCCGACGGCGTGTTCAACCTGGTGCACGGCTTCGGGCCGGATTCGGCCGGCGAGTTCCTGACCCGCCACCCGGGGGTGGATGCGATCACGTTCACGGGTGAGTCGTCCACCGGGAGCACCATCATGAGGGCGGCGGCCGAAGGTGTTAAGGCGGTCTCCTTCGAGTTGGGTGGCAAGAACGCCGGTGTGGTCTTCGCCGACGCCGACCTGGACGCGGCGGTGGCCGGCTCGGTGCGGTCGAGTTTCACCAATGGTGGTCAGGTGTGTCTGTGTACCGAGCGGATCTATGTGCAGCGGCCGGTGTTCGAGGAGTTCACGGCGCGGCTCGCGCAGCGGGCTGGTGAGCTGTCGTTCGGGTGGCCCGCCGACGAGGCGACGGTGAACATGCCGCTGATCTCGCATCAGCATCGCGACAAGGTGCTGGGCTATTACGACGTGGCCCGTGGTGAGGGTGCGCAGGTGCTGACCGGGGGTGGGGTGCCGGCCTTCGGTGATGCGCGTGATGGTGGTGCGTATGTGCAGCCGACGGTGTTGACGGGGTTGGCTGCGGGGGCGCGGACCAATACCGAGGAGATCTTCGGGCCGGTGGTGCACGTCGCCCCGTTCGATGACGAGGATGAGGCGTTCGCGTTGGCGAACGGCACGGAGTACGGGTTGGCGGCGGCGGTGTGGACGCGGGACGTGGGTCGGGCGCATCGGGCCGGTATGCGGTTGGACGCGGGGATCGTGTGGGTGAACACGTGGTTCCTGCGTGATCTGCGGACGCCGTTCGGTGGGGTGAAGGCGTCCGGGATCGGGCGCGAGGGCGGCGTGCACTCCCTCGACTTCTATTCCGAGTTGACCAACGTCTGCGTGGACCTGACATGACCGGACGCGGCGAGTGCATCGGTGACGCGGGCGCAGTGGGCGTGGCGAGCACATCGGTGTCGCGGAGTGTCCCGGCGGCGGCGAGCGGAGTGGGGAGCTGACATGAGCGTCGATTACGAGGCGGCGGCCCGGGAACTGGTCGACGCGCGGGAGAACGGCAAGCCGTGTCCGCCGCTGCGCGGGCGGCTGCTGCCGGAGGGCGACGTCACGTCGGCGTACCTCGTGCAGCAGCTTCAGGTGCGGCAGTGGTTGCAGCGCGGCCACCGGCGGGTGGGCGCGAAGGTCGGGCTGACGTCGCGGGCGGTGCAGGAGAGCTTCGGTGTCTTCCAGCCGGACTTCGGGGTGCTGCTCGACGACATGGCGGTGCCCGACGGGGCCGAGGTGCCGATGGGCCGGCTGCTCCAGCCCCGGGTCGAGGCGGAGGTCGCCTTCGTCCTGGGTGCGGATCTGCCGGACGAGCGGATCACGAGCGCGGACGTGATCCGGGCGGTCGACCACCTGTTGCCGGCGATCGAGATCGTCGACTCGCGGGTGGCGGGGTGGGACATCTCGATCGTGGACACGGTGGCGGACAACGCCTCCAGCGGCCTGTTCGTGCTGGGCACCACGCCGCGTCGGCTGGCGGATGTGGACCTGCGGTTGTGCGGGATGGTCCTGGAGCAGGCCGGGGAGCCGGTGTCTGTCGGCGCAGGGGCGGCGTGTCTGGGTAATCCGTTGCATGCGGTGCAGTGGTTGGCGCAGACGATGGCCCGCTCGGGGGATCCGCTGCGTGCCGGGGACGTGGTGCTGTCCGGGGCGCTCGGCCCGATGGTGCCGGTGACGCCCGGCGCGGCGTACGAGGCGCGCATCTCCGGCCTGGGCTCTGTCCGCACCTGCTTCTCCAAGGAGGCGTCGTGACCACCGGTGTGGCGGTGATCGGGTCGGGCAACATCGGCACCGATCTGATGATCAAGGTGTTGCGGTTGTCGGAGTCGCTGCGGATGGTGGCGATGGTGGGCATCGATCCCGACTCCGATGGTCTGGCGCGGGCGCGCAGGCTGGGTGTGGCGACGACCGCTGAGGGTGTGGATGGCTTGGTGGCGATGCCGGAGTTCGCGGATGTGGAGTTGGTGTTCGATGCCACGTCGGCGGGCGCGCACCGGCGTAACGACGCGGTGCTGGCCGCGCACGGTCGGCTGGTGGTGGACCTGACGCCGGCGGCGATCGGTCCGTATGTGGTGCCGCCGGTGAACCTGGACGAGCACCTGGGCGAGCGCAACGTGAACATGGTGACGTGTGGTGGGCAGGCGACGGTGCCGATCGTCGCCGCCGTGGGTCGGGTGACGCCGGTGGCGTACGGGGAGATCGTGGCGTCGATCGCGTCGAGGTCGGCGGGGCCGGGGACGCGGGCGAACATCGACGAGTTCACGGAGACGACGGCGCGGGCGATCGAGGTGGTCGGTGGCGCTGGTCGTGGTAAGGCGATCATCGTGTTGAATCCGGCGGATCCGCCGCTGTTGATGCGCGACACGGTGTACTGCCTGTGCGAGGACGCCGACGCCGATCGGGCGGCGATCGCCGGCTCGGTGGCGGGGATGGTGGCGGCGGTGCAGGAGTACGTGCCGGGGTACCGCCTGAAGCAGGACGTGCAGTTCGACCGGGTCGATGCGTACGTGCCGTCGTTGGGTCGGCGCCTGCGCGGGTTGCAGGTGTCGGTGTTTCTGGAGGTCTCCGGCGCGGGCCACTATCTGCCGGCGTACGCGGGGAATCTGGACATCATGACGTCGGCGGCGCTGCGCACGGCGGAGCGGCTGGTGGCGGTGCGTTCCGGGGCCGCTTCGGGGGTGCTGTCGTGACTGATCTGTACATCCAGGACGTGACGTTGCGCGATGGCATGCACGCCGTGGCCCACCGCTACACGGTCGAGCAGGTCCGCACGATCGCGGCGGCGTTGGACGCGGCCGGGGTGGCGGCGATCGAGGTCGCGCATGGTGACGGGCTGGCTGGTTCGAGTGTGAACTATGGCCATGGTGCGGCCAGTGACGCCGACTGGATTGCGGCGGCGGCCGAAGTCATGACGAATGCGAAGCTGACCACGCTGCTGCTGCCCGGGATCGGCACCATCGCCGACT
>NZ_JAVRFL010000044.1:0-55197 GCF_031845925.1 Micromonospora reichwaldensis
ACCTGAGCGACCTCGTGCAGGTCACCACCTACCTCGTCAACATGAACGACTTCGGCGGCTACAACCAGGTCTGGGCCGAGTACTTCGACGCCACCGGACCCACCCGCACCACCGTCGCCGTGCACCAACTACCCCACCCGCACCTGCTCATCGAGATTCAGGCCGTGGCCCTTCTTCCGTCAGGAGGTCAGTCGTGAGTGAGATCGCGGAGCCGTTCAGCTTCCCCGGTTGGATCGCGGAGAACCAGCACCTGCTCAAGCCGCCGGTCGGCAACAAGGAGATGTTCCCGGGCGGGGACGACTTCATCGTGATGGTGGTGGGCGGGCCCAACCAGCGCACCGACTTCCACGTCGACCCGTACGAGGAGTTCTTCTACCAGGTCAAGGGCAACATGCACGTCAACCTGATGACCCCGGAGGGGCCGCGTACGGTGCACGTGCGCGAGGGCCAGATGTGGATGCTGCCGCGCAACACCCCGCACTCGCCGCAGCGGCCCGAGGCCGGCTCGATCGGCGTGGTCGTGGAGCGGGTCCGCGAGGAGGGCACGCTGGAGAAGTTCCAGTGGTACTGCACCGAGTGCGGGCACCAGGTGCACGAGGTGGAGTTGCAGGTCCGCGACATCGCCGCCGACCTGCCCCCGGTGTTCCAGGAGTTCTACGCCGACGAGGCCGCCCGCACCTGCGCGAACTGCGGCGCGCTGCACCCGGGCAAGGGCTGATGCCTGCCGGGCCCGGACCGGCGCGGCCCCCCGTGGTCGACGTGCACACGCACGTCGTACCGAAGGGGTGGCCGGACCTCGGCGCGGCGTGCGGTGGGTCCGGTTGGCCCTGGCTGCGGGTCGACTCCGAGCGGGCGGCCATGATCATGGTGGGGGAGACGGAGTTCCGCCCGGTCGGGGCGGAGTGCTGGGACGCGCCGACCCGCCTCGGCGACATGGACGCCGACGGCGTGGACGTGCAGGTCGTCTCGCCCACCCCGGTCTTCTTCAGCTACGACCGGCCCGCCGACCAGGCGGTGAAGGTGGCCCGGATCTTCAACGACCTGACCCTGGAGGTCACCGCCGCCGGCGGCGACCGGCTGGTGCCGTTCTGTCAGGTGCCGTTGCAGGACCCGGAGGCGGCCTGCGCCGAACTGGACCGCTGCCTCGCGGCCGGGCACGCCGGGGTGGAGATCGGCAACCACGTCGGCGACCGCGACCTGGACGACGCCGGGATCGTGGAGTTCCTGACGCACTGCGCCGAGGTGGGCGCGCCGGTCTTCGTGCATCCGTGGGACATGCCGGGCGGCCCCCGGCTGGACCGGTGGATGGCCCGCTGGCTCGCCGGGATGCCCGCCGAGACGCACCTGTCGGTGCTGGCGCTGATCCTCGGCGGCGTCTTCGACCGGGTGCCCGACACGTTGCGGATCTGCTTCGCGCACGGCGGCGGCAGCTTCCCGTTCTGGCTGGGCCGCGCCGACAACGCCTGGCACCGCCGGGGCGACCTGGTACGCGGCGCCTCCACCGCCCCGCCCAGCTCGTACGTCGACCGGTTCTGCGTCGACTCGGTGGTCTTCTCCGCGCCCGCCCTGCGGCTGCTGGTCGACACGATGGGCGCCGAGCGGGTGCTCGTCGGCAGCGACTACCCGTACCCGCTGGGGGAGCGGCCGGTCGGCCGGGTGGTGCGCGAGGCGGACTTCCTCACCGGCGAGCAGCGCGACCTGCTGCTCGGCGGCAACGCGCTGCGGTTCCTGGGCACCCGGTCCTGAGCCGTGCCCGGGCGGCGCGGTCCCCGAGGGGCCCCGCACCGCCCGGCGGGTGGGATCCGGAGCCGTCGCGGCCCCCAGTGCGCGCGACGGCTCCGGAGCATGGGGTTCAGGAGTGCGGGCAGGTGTCCCGGTACTCCTCGATCGCCGAGCCCCGCGGGGCCGGGCAGAGGAACTGCTCGTAGCGGGTGTCGTCGTCGACGAACCGCTTGAGCCAGGAGATGCTGTACTTCGCCACCGTCACGTTCGACGAGGTGGGCGCCGAGTGGCTCGCCGCGTTCAGCTCCAGGTACGCCTTGTCCAGAGTGGCCGGCAAGCTGGTGTAGAACGGCTCCGAGTGCGACGAGACCGGGGCCACGGTGTCGTTCTCGGCCCCGATGACCAGGGTCGGTACGCGCACCGTGGACCAGCTCTTCTGGGTGTGCCAGCCGGTCAGCGGGATCGCCGCCTGCAACGCGGGCCGGGTGCTGGCCGCCGACAGGCTGCCTCCGCCGCCCATCGAGTGACCCATCACGGCGAGCCGGTTCCGGTCGATCCGGGTGCGGACGGTGCTGGTGTTGGTCAGGTAGTCCAGGGCGGCCAGCAACTGGGTGCCCCGGCTGGCCGGCTGGTCGTACACGGACCGGGTGTCGATGGTGATGACGACGAAGCCCTGCGAGGCCAGGCGGGGGCCGAGCCATGCGACCGAGGTCTGGCGTGCGGTGAAGCCGGGGGAGATGGCGACCGCGCCGAAGGTGCCCTCGGCGGTGCTCGTCGGGTAGTAGATCGTCCCGCCGCCGAAGCCGCTGACGCTGCCGGCGGCCACGGTGGTCTGGGCGGTGGCGAACGGGCCCCGGGTGGCCTCGATGCTGGCCACGGTGGGCGCGGGGCCGCGCTCGTAGGGGTTGGCGGCGAGCGGCGCGGCCGGGGGCAGGTCCCGGGCGCCGGCGGGTGCGGCGGGGGCGGCGGCCAGGCTCGCGCCGACCAGGGCGAGGGCCAGCAGCGGGCGGGTGGCGCGCGAGGACCAGCGGCGGCGGGGGACGGGGTGCAGAGCGGGTAGAGGTTGCACGGCGACGCTCCCTGCGGGGGTGGGGGTCGGTGGCGGGGTTGCGGGGGCCACCGGGTGGACGGTGATCGCCATCGATCGGGTCAATCCTGCGTGCCGGGTGCCGGTGGCCGGTCATCCCGATGTGGTCATGTCCGGGGGGATATGGCGCTCGTCGCACCGCCGGCCGGCCGTGTCGTACGGCACAGCGGCGGCCGGGCGGGCAGGATGAGGGGATGGCCGAGCCGCACGACCTGACCGCGCTGGAGCAGGCCGCCGCGATCGCCCGGGGCGAGCTGTCCAGCGTCGAACTGGTCGAGCACCACCTGACCCGGGTCGACGCGCTCGGCGACACCGTCGGCGCGTTCGTCACGGTCACCGGCGAGCGGGCCCGCGTGGCGGCCCGCGCCGCCGACGCCGTCCCCGCCGACGAGCGCGGCCCGTTGCACGGCGTGCCGACCGCGATCAAGGACCTGACCCTCACCGCCGGGGTGCGCACCACCTTCGGCTCGGCGGCGTTCGCCGACTTCGTGCCGCCCGTGGACGCCGACGTGGTCCGGTTCATGGCGGAGGCCGGGCTGGTGAGCCTGGGCAAGACCACCACCTCCGAGCTGGGCTGTTCGCTCTACTCGGAGGGGCTGGTCGCGCCGCCGGCCCGTAACCCGTGGGACCTGGCGTACACCGCCGGCGGCTCCAGCGGAGGGGCGGCGGCGGCCGTCGCGGCCGGGTTGGTGCCGGTCGCCCAGGGCTCCGACGGCGGCGGCTCGCTGCGCATCCCGGCGTCCCTGTGCGGCCTGGTCGGCTACAAGCCGAGCCGGGGGCTGGTCTCCGGGGGGCCGGTCGGCTCCGGCGCCTTCGGCCTGCCCACCAACGGCCCGATCGGGCGTACGGTCGCCGACGCGGCGGCGCTGCTCGACGTGCTGGCCCGGCCGGTGCCCGGCGAGCCCTACCTGGCGCCCACCCCGCCCTCGGGCGGCTGGCTCGGCGCGGCCCGCTCTGCCGACCCGGGGCGGCTGCGCGTCGGGCGGTTCACCGCCCCGATGCTCGCCGACGAGCCGGTGCACCCCGACTGCCTCGCCGCCGTGGACCGGGCGGCGGCGCTGCTCACCGCCGCCGGCCACGAGGTGGTCGACGTCCCCGCGCCCCTCGGGCCCGCCGTGTGGCCGCTGTTCGAGATCGTCTGGTACGTGCTGGCGCTCGCGCCCGTGCCGCGCGGGCGGGAGAGTGCGCTGCTGCCGCTGACCCGCCACCTGCGTGCCCGGGGTGCGGAGATCTCCGCCGGCACCCTCACCGCCACGCTCGGCGAACTCCAGGCGCAGGTACGCCTCGGCGTACGCCGCACCGCCGGCTGCGACCTGCTGCTCTGCCCGACCCTCGCCGCGCCGCAGGCGCCGCTGGGCTGGTTCGCCGAGGGGGGCGACCCGGCCGAGGACTTCGACCGGCAGCGCCGGTTCTCGCCGTACTGCGCCGTGTTCAACGTCACGGGTGATCCGTCCGTGTCCCTGCCGGTGGGCGTCACCGCCGAGGGGCTGCCCGTGGGGGTCCTGCTGACCGGCCGGTACGGCGACGACGCGAGGTTGATCGCCACGGCTGCGCAACTGGAGCACTCCAGTGGCGGATGGGATCGCCACCCCGCAATCTGGCGGGCCGTGGGCTCCGCTAACGTGAATGGCAGCGGTGTCGGGAGGTCGGCGCCATGATCGTCCACCCGACCCGGATCCTTGAGGTCTCTTCTTCCGCCTGGGGGCGTTGGGATTGTCTGTAACCGAGACGTTGCTGGTCTTCGTCGGCATCCCGGCGGCCGCGGTGCTGGTGATCGCCGGTCTGGCGTACGCCGGTAGCCGTGGCGGCGGCGGTGGCGGCGCCAAGCGCTACCGGCCGGGCCGGTCCTTCGACTTCACTCCGGTCTGGTTCCTGGGCCGGCCGGAGCAGCTGGCCGACTCGGCCGGCACCGCCCTGGCAGCGGGCGCGCAGGCGCCGGCGCTGACCAGCCGCAAGCAGGAGCAGGCCGGCATCGAGGCGCCGGCCGGTGGAACCGGAGGCGCAAGTGACCGTTGGTGAGAAGCAGGCCGGGACGGGGAATCCGCCCGAGGTGCTGGACGGGCCGTTCTCGACCCGCCAGCTGCTGCGCATCGACGAGGCCCTGCGCCTGGCGGACCAGGGCACCGGCCTGGTCTTCTCGGTGTTCGTCGGCGGCCTCGACGAGCCGATCCGCGAGCACGCGGAGCGGCTGCACCGCCAGCTCGCCGAGCCCGACCGGTCGGTCCTGATCGCGGTGTCGCCCAACCAGCGGCAGCTGGAGATCGTCACCGGCCGGCACGCCCGCAAGCGCATCCCCGACACCTACGCCCGGCTCGCCGCGCTCTCGATGGTGGCGGCGTTCGGCGGCGGCGACCTGGCCGGCGGCATCATCAACGGCCTCGACCAGCTCGCCAGCCACGCCGGCAAGGGCTGACCGACCCGAGCCCCACCCGACGTCCAACGGTGAAGCCCGGTCCGCGGTGCGGACCGGGCTTCACCGTGTCGGGCGTACGTCAGGCGCTGCGGGCGTCCCGCTCGCGGGCCCGCAGGGCGCGGACGACGCCGTCGCGGCCCTCGCCCACCAGCCGGCGCAGCGGGGCCGAGTGGCCGTCGCCGGCCAGCCACGCGTCGGTGGCCGCCACGGTCTCGTCGTCCACCAGGTACGCCGGGTACGCCAGCTGCGCGAACTCCTGCGCCGGCTCGCTGTCCCGGCTGCCCCAGATTTGGTCCACAGTGGCGAAGTACGCGTCGCGGTAGGGCACCGTCAGCTCGACCTGCGCCGGGTGGATGAGGCCCTGCAACAGCGCCCGGTTGCGCCAGTTCGGCAGCGACTCCGGGCCGGTCAGCTCGGCCCACACGGCGGCCTTGTTCTCCGCCGTCGGCACCAGCGCGTGCGCGTACGCGGCCTCGCGCTCGCCACTGGCCGTGCGGTCCCCGGCCAGCTCGGCCTCGATCTCGGCGGGACCGGCCGCGCCGTTGGCGACCAGCGCCCCCAGCACGGCCCAGCGCAGCTCGGTGTCAATGGACAGGCCGGCCGGAACGTCGGAGCCGGCCAGCCAGCCCCGCAGGGTGGCCAGGTCCTCGGCCGAGCGGGCCGCCGTGGCGTACGCGCGGGCCCAGGTCAGCTGGAAGCCGCTGCCCGGTTCCGCCGCCGCCAGCGTCGTCCGCGCGGTGCGGGCCAGCTCCGCCCAGCCGGTCGGCGCCCAGGCCGGGTCGGCGTAGAACGTGAGCGCCGTCTTGGCCTGGCGCAGGGCGGCGTTGACCAGGTTGATGTCGGTCTCGGCGGGCAGCCCCGCCAGCACCAGCGCCACGTAGTCGCGGGCGGCCAGCTCGGCGTCGCGGGTCATGTCCCAGGCGGCGGTCCAGCACAGCGCGCGGGCCAGCGACGACTCGAAGCCGGCGATGTGCTGCACCACGGTGGCCATCGACCGCTCGTCGAGGCGCAGCTTGGTGTAGGTGAGGTCGTCGTCGTTGAGCAGCAGCACGTCGGCGGCGGGCACGCCGCGCAGCGCGGTCAGCTCGGTCCGCTCGCCGGCGACGTCGATCTCGTGCCGCTCGCGGCGGACCAGCCGGCCGTCGGTCAGGTCGTAGAGGCCCACCCCGATCCGGTGGGTACGCAGCGTCGGGTGCGCGGTGGGTGCCTCCTGGAGCACGACGACCTGCTCGTAGGTGCCGTCCGCGCCGATCGTCAGCTCCGGCCGCAGCGTGTTGACCTGCGCCGTCTCCAGCCACTGGGCGGCGAACTTGCGCAGCTCCCGGCCGGAGGCCGTCTCCAGCTCGGAGAGCAGGTCGTCGAAGGTGGCGTTGCCCCACGCGTGCTTGGCGAAGTAGGCCCGCAGGCCGGCCAGGAACGGCTCCTCACCGACGTACGCGACGAGCTGCTTGAGCACGCTCGCGCCCTTGGCGTAGGTGATGCCGTCGAAGTTGACCTCGACCGCCTCCAGGTCCGGCATCTCGCAGTAGACCGGGTGGGTGGAGGAGAGCTGGTCCTGCCGGTAGCCCCAGTTCTTGCGGATGGACAGGAACGTCGTCCAGGCCTCGGTGAAGCGGGTGGCGTGGGTGTTGCACCAGTGGCTGGCCCACTCGGCGAACGACTCGTTGAGCCACAGGTCGTTCCACCAGCGCATGGTGACCAGGTCACCGAACCACATGTGCGCCAGCTCGTGCAGGATCGTGTTCGCCCGCTGCTCGTACTCGTAGTCGGTCACCTGCGAGCGGAAGAGGTAGTGCGACTCGGCGTGCGTGACGCAGCCGAAGTTCTCCATGGCGCCGGCGTTGAAGTCGGGCACCCACAGCTGGTCGTACTTGGGCAGCGGGTAGCGCACGCCGAACTGCTCGTGGAAGAAGTCGAAGCCCTGCTTGGTGACCAGGAAGAGGTCGTCCGAGTCGAGGTGCGGCGCCATCGAGGCCCGGCAGAACGCGCCCAGGTCGATGCCGTCGTGGCTGTCCCGCACCTCGTGGTACGGCCCGGCGCAGAGGGCGGTGATGTAGGTGCTCATCCGCACCGAGGTGGTGAGGTGGACCGTCTTCAGCCCTTCGCCCGCCGCCTCCTCCCGCTCCACCGGCATGTTCGAGACCACCTTCCAGTGGTCCGGGACGGTGGCGTGCCAGGTGTAGACGCTCTTCAGGTCGGGCTGGTCGAAGCAGGCGAAGACCCGCTGGGCGTCGGCCGTCTCGAACTGGCTGTAGAGGTAGGTCTCGCCGTCGACCGGGTCGACGGTGCGGTGCAGGCCCTGCCCGCTGTTCGAGTACGCGAAGTCCGCCTCGACGACGAGCGTGTTCTCGCTGTCCAGTCCCGACAGGGTCAGGCCCTTCTCGGCCGACCAGTCGCCCAGGTCCACCGGGGTCCCGTTCAGCGTCGCGGACCGCACCGAGTCGGCGGCCAGCTCGATGAAGGTGCTCGCGCCGGGTTCCGCGCACCGGAACCGCACCTCGGTCCTCGAACGGAAGGTGCGAGCCCCGGCCGCCGCCCGTACGGCGGACGAGAGGTCCAGACTGATGTCGTATCCGGTCACGTCGAGCAGGCGGGCCCGCTCGGTGGCCTCGACCTGCGTCAGGTTGCGCACTCCCGGCACTTTTCGTCTCCATCCCGTTTCGCCGCACGCCTTGGTGGCGCCGTCATCGACCGCTCGTGACGGCCGGATTCGAGTCTTCCATGCACGAACACCCTGTGGTGGGCGAGGTCACGCTCTCATTCCGCTGTCGGTCGATACCCGCTGGGGTGAAGATCGCAGGAGGCGCCGGGAGGCCGGCGCACCCCGTTTTCGAAGGGACCAGCCGTGAGCGAGCGTGCCGCCGTAGACATGTTCTTCGACCCCCTCTGCCCGTGGGCGTGGATCACCTCCCGTTGGCTGCTGGAGGTGGAGCAGGTCCGGGACGTGGATGTCCGGTTCCGTGTGATGAGCCTCTCGGTGCTCAACGAGGGCCGGGAGCTGCCCGAGCAGTACCAGGAGCTGATGCGGACCGGCTGGGGCCCGGTGCGGGTCTGCATCGCCGTCGAGCAGCGGTACGGCCAGGACGCTGTCCGGAAGCTCTACACCGCGCTCGGCACCCGGATCCATCTCGGGCAGGAGAAGCTCACGCGGGAGCTGTTCGTCGCCGCGCTGACCGACGTCGGGCTCGACCCGGCGCTGGCCGACGTCGCCGAGGGCACCGCCCACGACGAGGCGCTGCGGGCCAGCCACGAGGCCGGCATGCGTCCGGTGGGCACCGACGTCGGCACCCCGGTGATCCACGCGCCCGGCCCGGACGGCGGCACGGTCGCCTTCTTCGGCCCGGTGGTCACCCCGGCGCCGAAGGGGGAGGCCGCCGGCCGGCTCTGGGACGGCGTCCTGCTGGTCGCCGGCACCCCCGGCTTCTACGAGCTGAAGCGCTCCCGCGACCTCGACCCCATCTTCGACTGACTCCGCTCCTCCGCTCGGCCCCGCCGTGGGCACCTCCCGGACCGATCAGGGGGTTCGCGTCGTGAACCCCCTGATCGGCGGCGGCGACGCGGGGCCCGGGGGAGGGCGGGGGCGTCACCGGGGCGGCGGCGGGATCGTTGGCCCGGGTGTCCGCCGCAGCGACCCGCAGGGCCGCACCCGCAGCTCGTGGAGGCAGTTCCGATGGCCAAGCACCGTGTGCCCGGTGACGACCCGTCGACCCGGGAGGGAGTGACCGAGCGCCCGGACGCGGCGTACTGGTCGGTCGACGACTCCCGCTGGCCGGCGGTCCGTCCCGACCTTCCCGCCCACATGGTGGACCTGCTCGCCCCGCCGATCGTGGTCGGCGTCGCCCGCGTGCCGGCCACCTCCCGGCTCACCCCGCCGACCGAGCACCGGCCGGTGCCGGCCGCGCCGGGCGGGACCCGGCGGATCGTGCCCGCCGGACCGGGTGTGCCGGGCCGGCGACCGGCGGGCGGCCCCACGCCGGGCGGCCGGCACCGCAGGGCTGCGGGACAGCCCGACCGCACCGCCTGAATCCGGCGCCCCGCCCCGGTAGCTCTTTCATCTGGTGGACCCCGCGCGGGTCCCGCGCCGGCGGGACCCGCGTCGCCGGTAGCGTCTTCGCACATGACGGTCGTGCATCCGATCGCCCGGGCCTGGATCACCACTGGCGGCACCGGCGCGCAGAACTACGACGAGTTCGCCGACGACGCGGAGATCACCGCGATCATCGAGGCGAACCCGCACAGTGCCCTCGGCATCGAGATGCCCCACCGGGCGCCGGAGAGCCTGGGCAGGTCCTTCCTCGACGCCCTGCCGGACGCGGTGACCCGGCTCGCCGAGGCCAAGGCCGACGGCAGCTACACGCCGGCCGAGCAGGTCGTGGTCCTTTACCGGATCAGCGCGCCGGGGGAGGAGAACGCGTACGGGCTCTTCGCCATGGTGGACACCGACCAGATCTCCACCCGCGCCGACGAGCCCGGCCTGGTCATCCGCAACGAGGACGTCTTCATCGCGAAGGTGCGGGAGCGGGTGGCGCTCGCCGAGGCGCTGGGGCACCTGCTGTCGCCCGTACTCCTGCTCCAGACCGGGCGCGGCGACGAGCTGCACGCCGCCCTCGCGGCGGCGACCGACGCGGCCGGCGCGCCGGCGGCGACCGACACCGACCAGGCCGGGCGCACCCACGCCATCTGGCTGCTCGGGCCGGGCCCCCGCCAGGACGAGCTGACCGCCCTGGCGGGCGGCGGGGAGCTGGTCGTGGCCGACGGCAACCACCGCAGCCTGGCCGCGCAGACCGGCGGGCTGCCGCGCTTCCTGTCGGTGATCACGACCCCGGCGTCGGTGGCGATCCAGCCCTACAACCGGCTGGTCAGCGAGCTGACCACCACCGCCGACGACCTGCTCGGCCGGCTCCGCGCCGCCGGCGCGGAGATCAGCCCGATCGACGGCCCGGTCGAGGTCCCGGCGGCCGGCGGCACCGTGCACCTCCGCCTCGCCGGCCGGGGGTACGCGGTCACCCTGCCGCACGTCGGCGAGAACCGGCTGGAGAACCTGGACCACGCCCTGGTCGAGCGGCTGCTGCTGCGCGACGCGCTCGGGCTCGACCCGGGCGACAAGCGGATCACCTACGTCGGCGGCGACTACCCGGCGAGCTGGCTGACCGGCGAGGTCGACGCGGGCCGGGCCGAGCTGGCGGTGCTGGTCGCCCCGGTGACGGTGGACGACTTCGTCGCGGTCAACCTGGCGCGGGAGAAGATGCCGCGCAAGAGCACCTGGTTCACCCCGAAGGCCCGCGGCGGCCTGGTGGTCGCCGAGCTGTCCCGCTGACCCCTGTGACGAATCCGCCTCCGGGACGCCGCCCGCGCGTCGTCCCGGAGGCGCGCCTGACAGACTGCGCGGTATGCGCGTCTACCTGGGATCCGACCACGCCGGTTTCGAGTTGAAGGTGCACCTGGTCAACCACCTGACCAAGGAGGGGCACGACGTGGTCGACGTCGGCCCGCACGCCTTCGACCCGGACGACGACTACCCGGCCTTCTGCCTGCACACCGGTGACCGGGTGGTGGCTGACGAGGGCAGCCTCGGGGTGGTCATCGGCGGCTCGGGCAACGGCGAGCAGATCGCCGCGAACAAGGTGGCCGGCGTCCGGGCGGCCCTCGCCTGGAGCATCGACACCGCCCAGCTGGCCCGCGAGCACAACGACGCGAACATCGTCGCGGTCGGCGCCCGCCAGCACACGCTGGACGAGGCCACCGCCATCGTCGAGGCGTTCCTGACGACCCCGTTCTCGGGCAACGAGCGGCACGCCCGCCGGATCGCCCAGGTGGCCGACTACGAGAGCACCCGCCAGCTCCCCACGCTGCCCTGACCGCCTGACCGCCTGACCGCCTGACCGCCTGACCGCCTGACCGCCTGACCGCCTGGTCGTCCCGGGCGGGTGGGCGGCTCTGCGGTTGGTGGGACCGCCGTAGCTGTCGACGGGCCGTGCCCCTGTGGGGCGGTGTTCCCTGTGGGACGGCTCTCCCCGTGGGGCGGCTCCCCCTGCGAGGCGGATCTCCCTGCGGGCCGTGTGTCCTGCCCGGCGGTTCCCGCCAGGGTCGGGGGTCAGCGGCGGGGGAGGTCCTCGCGGGGCGTCCAGTTGCGGCGGATGATCACCACGCGTTCCTCGGCCGCGGCCAGGTCCTCGTCCGTGGGACGGGAGGCGTCGCGGGCCCGCATCGCGGCGGTCACGCTCACCTGGGAGGAGCCGGGGCCGACGAGACCACGCAGGCCGCGGTCGCCCTCGTCACCCGGGCCGCCGCGGCGGGCACGCGGCGGCGGCTCGGGACCGTCGTGCACCCCGGCGGTCGTCGCGTTGGGGCCCCCGGTCGCGCCCGCGTCACCGCTCGGGTGCCGTATCCGGCGCCGACGTCGCTCCGTGTCACCCATCAGCCGACCGTACCGCCCCGACCCGATCGGCGCTGGCTCGCGCGTCCGGCGCTGGCTCGCGGGCCCGGTGCCGGTTCGCGGGCCCGGTGCCGGTTCGCGGGTCCGTGCCGGCTTGCGCGTCCGGCGCGTGGGGCGCGGGGTGGCCGGTGACTTCGGTCACGACGACCCGGTCGTCGGCGGTCGCCGGGTCTGCCGGCCCCCGCCGTGGTCAGCGGATCGCGGCCTGTGCCCGGGTGCGGCCTCGGCGACCGGTTTGCCGGCTGGCTACCCTCGGAACGGACGGCGGCCGGTGGTCGCCGTCGTCCAGGGGAGGGACGAGATGGTCGACCAGACGCAGCCGTGGGCCGAGCGGACCGTCGAGGTGCCGCCGCAGCCCGGTGCCGGGGTGCCGCCGCAGCGCGACGCGTACCAGCGGGGGGTGGCCTCGGTCGGGCAGTCCCGTACGACGCGCACCGAGCCGTTCCCCGTCGTCGAGCACGAGCCGACGGGCACCGGGTGGCCGGACGCGCCGGCCCCGCGCCGGCCGCTGAGCTGGCACGTCGAGCAGTTGAAGCGCGGCGGCGAGTGGAGTGCGGCCGGCGCGCTCTTCGCCTTCGTCTGCTGGGGGATCTGGGCCATCTCGGGCGGCGGGAACCTGGGCGGCCCGTTCCTGATCTTCCTGCTGAGCCTGCTGGTGGCCGTCGGCCTCTTCGCGTTGGCCCGGCTGCTCGGCCGGGTGGTGCTGGAGCGGCAGCTGGGCCGGGTGCGGCGCAGCGCGCGCGGGGCGCACCTGGTGACGGCGGTCTTCCTGGCCGGTCTCGGGATCGCCTACCTCCAGCAGACCGAGTGGGTCGTGTCGGCCTGGAACTGGATCAGCAACAACTGACCGTACGCCCGGGCGGGTCGGCCTGCGCCGCCCGCCCGCGCGCCCGGTCGCGGCGTCTCGCGACCTCCGGTCGTTCCACCAGGTCGCCGGCTGCTTACCCGGCCGGCCGCGGTTCATCCGCGCCCGGCCGGAGCTGATCCGCAGCTCAGTGCTTCCCGCCGTGGCCCTCCGCGTCGGCCTTCGGGGAGGCCACCCGGGCCGCCGGGTCCTCGACGCCGGGCTCTCCGCCGTCCGGCGCCACCATTCCGTCGTAGTTGTAGACCGTGCCGTCCTCGCCGTGCTGCTTCGTGGTCCGGACGTAGCGGTGCATCATGCCGTCGATCTCCACCTCGAGCAGGGCGTCGCCGCCCGTGTCGATGGTGCTGCCGTCCCGGGGTCCGCCAATGAGGTGTGCCTTCGTGTTCGTGTCCATGTCCAGGCCCGTACCCGGGCGGTCCCGGCGCAAAACGGGCGATGCGCGTCCGGCGCGCCGGATCCTGGTCGGCTGCGGTATGACCGACGCGGGATGTGTCGGGGCATTGCTATCCATCGATAGATATCCATAGGCTCCCGCCATCGGTTTCCGGCGCGCCGCCTCGGCCCGCCGCGAGGGTTCGGGAGGCTCCCATGGTCCGTTGGCGCACACTCGTCGGCCGGTTGGCCGCCGCGTTGGTGGCGGTCACCGCCGGCTCGTTCGTCCTGGCTGTTCCGGCCTCCGCCAAACCCGGGCCCGAGGTGACCCCGTACGTCGTGGGCGGAACGCTGGCCGCGCAGGGCGAGTTCCCCTTCATGGTCCGGCTCTCCATGGGCTGCGGCGGTTCCCTCTACAGCCCGCGCCTGGTGCTGACGGCCGCGCACTGCGTCGGCGGGACCGGTACGAACACCAGCATCACCGCCACCCTCGGCGTCGTGGACCTCCAGTCGTCGAGCCGGATCCAGGTGCGCTCGAACTACGTCTACCGGGCGCCCGGCTACAACGGCAACGGCAAGGACTGGGCCCTGATCCGGCTGGCCACGCCGGTCACCACGCTCCCGACGCTGAAGATCGCCACCAGCACCGCGTACGACAACGGCACCTTCACGGTCGCCGGCTGGGGCGCCACCCGCGAGGGCGGCGCGCAGCAGCGCTACCTGCGTAAGGCCAGCGTGCCGTTCGTCAGCGACGCGACCTGCAACTCCTACTACGGCGGCCAGATCATCGCGAACGAGGAGATCTGCGCCGGCTACGCCAGCGGCGGCATCGACACCTGCCAGGGGGACTCGGGCGGCCCGATGTTCCGGCGCGACGCGAGCAACGCCTGGATCCAGGTCGGGATCGTGAGCTGGGGCAACGGCTGCGCCCGGCCCTCCTACCCCGGCGTCTACACCCAGGTGAGCACCTTCGCCCCGGCGATCGCCTCGGCGGCGGCGAGCCTCGGCGGCTGACCCGGAACCAACCCTCGGGGCCCGGCCGGCTCGTCCGGCCGGGCCCCCGCGCGTGCTTGGCTGGCCCTGCCCGGCGCCAGTCCCGCGCGTGCTCCGGCTGGCCCTGACCGTGCGCCCGCCCGACGGTTCCGCGCGGCGGGCCGCTCGGGCCACGGCCTCGACTGCACGTGCCAGAAACGGAGGTGGCAGAAAGTTGTGTACGCCCCATCTTCGAACGGTCCTCCAATGCCCGTGGCCGACGATGGGGGCATGGGCCAGCGCCGATAGGCGTAGGTTGCTTTGTCGTATGTCGATCTCGCCTGTCGATCGTCTTCTTGCGGGTGGTGAGGGGTGCGGGTAGGGGTTACCACCCCCAACCCCTGTTCGTAATGATCGGACTGTCGTATTTCGGGGTGTGCGGGGAGGTAGTTCGTGGCACGCATGGGCGGGAATGGTCACTGCCGTTCGTTCAACGGGAACGGGAGGATGGACATCATGGCCCGTGACGACGACACGGGTGAACTGCTGGTCTTCCCGCACAGCGGCAGCTTCCGGGGTAGCGAGACATACGACGAGCCCGTGCTGATCAGCACCGGCTTCCATCCGTATCGCCACCACGGGATGGTCCGTCCCATCGACGTCAACGGCAACGGCTACGCCGACGTGATCGGCGTGAGCATGACGCACATGAACGAAACGCACGGGATCTTCCTCTATCCCAACCGGGGTGGGCTGAACGGTCTCGACACCCTCGGCGAGCCGATCCGGATCTCCGGCGCGCGCGACGACAAGAAGTGGGAGACCCTCGGCATCGCCGACGTGGATCTGGACGGCTGCGACGACATGTTCGGCCGCGAGCAGGACGCGGGCCACGTCGACGCGTTCTTCAACAAGCGCCAGGTCACGCAGAACGAGACGTACGACCGCACCGCGCACCGCCTGGTGACGGTCGACGTCGAGGACTTCCCGCTGGCGATGGCCGACTTCACCGGCACCGGCCGGCCCGACCTGCTGGTCCGCCGCGCCAACGGCGACCTCGACCTGTACGAGTTCGCGCACGACACCTCCGGCGAGGGCCCGTGGTGGCGGGGCGAGGGCCAGTGGTTCACGCTCGGCAAGGGCTGGCAGGAGTTCGCGCACATCACGGTGACCGACATCGACCTCGACGGCCGGCCGGACCTCCTGGCCGTACGCGCCGACGGCACGCTCGTCGTCCACCTGCACAACGGCAAGTTCGACCCGGAGCGGCCCTCGGCCACGTTCTCCGCGCCGGAGGTGCTCGCGACGGGCTGGCAGAAGTACTCGGTGGTGAGCTGACCTGGGCCGCCCGCTGAGGGCCGGACGGCCCGGTGACGCCGGCTTCTGCCCGATGGAGGCCATCTCGGTGTGCGACGCGCGGGCGGGGGCACAGACCGCCCCGACGAGGTGACGGGGGCCGGGTTCCGCGCCCGGCTCCCGGCCACGCGGCGACACCACCGGTCCGGCCCGGGCGACATCCCGCACGCGCGGACGACCGGCTGAAGCACCGGTGACCGCAGGACATCTTGAAACCGCTGCCGCGCCTTCGCGTGAAAGCGCCCGACCGCCCCGCCGCCGCGTGCGAGCGCCCCTGCCGCCGCGCTTTCGTGTGGGGAGCGCCCTGCCGTCCCGCCTTCGCGTGGGGGCGTCCTGCCGCCACGCCGCTCGCGTGGAGAGCGCCCCTGCCGCCGCGCTTCCGCGTGCGAGCGTCCTGGTGCCGCGCCTTTGCGCGCGGCCGCCCCCGCCGCTCGCGTGCGAGCGCTCCGGTGATCAGGACGCCATGGACCTTATCCGGCCGTTTTAAGGTCCATGGCGTCCTGATCACCATCGGCTGGGTCGGCGTTCCTGGATTGCGTCAGGTGTCAGCCGGACAATTCCGGCGGGGTGCCGCAATACGTCGTCCGCCGTGAGGCGCAGCGCCAACCAGCCCGCCGGGCGCGGACTGCGTTGAGCGCCGAGCCACCTCCCACTGGAAGTGGCTGCGTTCCCGGTGGTGGTCACCCTCGTACTCAATCGGTCCACCGGTCCCGGGTACGCCCGGGGCCGGTGGGCCTTTCCCGGTCCGGACGGGCCGTTCCCGTCCGGACGGAGGCGGCCGTTCCCGTCCGCGCAGGGCGGCCGTTCCCGTCCGCGCAGGGCGGCCGTTCCCGTCCGCGCAGGGCGGCCGTTCCCGTCCGGTCGGGACTGTCTCCGGTCCAGGCGCCCGGTCGGGCTGCTCCCGGTCAGGGCGCTTGCGGCCCCGGCGGGCGTCTCGTGCGTCCCGTGAACGGACCAGCCCCCACCCCGTCGTGCGTCGGGGTGGGGGCGGTCGTGGCTCGCCCGGGGTCAGGCGTTGTCCAGCTCGCTGTCCAGGATGTCGAACAGGTCGTCCGCCGTGACCGAGGCGAGGTCCGTGGCCTCGGCCGGGCTGGACTTGTCGCGCCACCTGGTCAGCAGCCGTTGCAGGGCCGCGGCGATGTCCGTCTCCGCCGTCTGCGTCGCGTCCACCAGCTCCAGCGTCGCCTCCACCCTGGCGATGCTGTCGACGAGGGTGCGCAGGTTGAGCTGCGCCTGGTTGCCGCCCAGCTCCCCGATCAGGTGCTCCACGAGCGCCGCGGGCGTGGGGTGGTCGAACGTCAGCGTCGCCGGCATCCGCAGGCCGGTGGCCTGGTTGAGCCGGTTGCGCAACTCCACCGCCGTCAGCGAGTCGAAGCCCAGCTGCTTGAACGCCTGGTCCGCCGCGATGCTCTCCACCGAGTCGTGGGCCAGCACGGCGGCCACGTTCGTGCGTACCAGGGTCAGCAGCACCTCGCGCTGCTCCGGCTCGGCGAGGCCGGCCAACCGGCTGGACAGCGACGCCGCGCTGCCGGCCGAGGAGGCGCGCCGGGGGCGGGTGAAGGAGCGCAGCGGTGCCGGCGCCGACGTGCTCGTGCGCAGGACACCCACGTCCAACCTGATCGGGACCAGGCACGGCTCGTCGGTCCGGCAGGCCGCGTCGAACAGCGCGAGCCCCTCCTCGACGGTGTGCGCCCGCACACCGGTGCGCCCGATGCGGGCGAGGTCGGCCTCGGTGAGCCCACCGGTCATCGCGCCACCGCTGCGCCACAGGCCCCAGGCCAGCGACGTCGCGGTGAGGCCGGACGCCCGACGCCGCGCGGCGAGCGCGTCCAGGAAGGCGTTCGCCGCCGCGTAGTTCGCCTGGCCGGCCGTGCCCAGCACCCCGGTCGCCGAGGAGAACAGCACGAACATCCCGACGTCGCCGGCCAGCTCGTGCAGGTTCAGCGCCGCGTCGACCTTCGCCCGCAGCACCGCGTCCACCCGTTCCGGCGTGAGCGACTCGACCGTACCGTCGTCCAGCACGCCTGCGGCGTGCACGACGCCGACCAGGTCGGGCAGGGACGCCAGGAGTTCCGCCAGCGCGGTCCGGTCAGCGGCGTCGCAGGCGGCGACCGTGATCCTGGCGCCCAGCGACTCCAGCTCGGCCGTCAGCTCCGCGGCGCCCGGCGCGGCCGGGCCACGACGGGAGGTCAGCACGAGGTGCCGCGCACCGTGCGCGGTGACCAGGTGGCGGGCCAGTTCCGCGCCCAGGGCCCCGGTGCCGCCGGTGACGAGCACGGTGCCCGCCGGGTCGAACAGGCGGCGGTCCGAGGCGGCCGCGAAGGTTGCGAGACGCGGCACGGTCGGCACCCCGTCGCGGACGGCGACCTGCGGCTCGCCGGTCGCGACGGCCGCGCCGACGAGAGCCGGGTCGTCGGTGTCGACCAGGACGAAACGATCGGGATGCTCGGTCTGCGCCGAGCGGACCAGGCCCCAGACCGCCGCGCCCGCCGGGTTCGTGCCGTCGGTCGCACCCTGGGACACGAACACCAGCGGGGAGCGGTCGCCGGGCAGCCACTGCTGGACCGCCGCGAGCGCGTCGTGCACGGCGGCCCGTACCGCCTCGGCGTCCGTGCCGGTCCCGACCTGGAACACGTCGAAGGCGCCGGCGGGGGCCACGGGCGTGGGGACCGGCTGCCACTCCAACCGGTGCAGCCCGTCCGGACCGGCGGTGGAGCGCAGCTGCTCGATGGTCACCGGGCGCGCGACCAGGGACTCGACCGTGGCCACCGGCATGCCGGTGCCGTCGGCGAGCGCCAGGGCGTACGCGTCGCCGGCGGTGGGCGTGATCCGCACCCGCAGGGCCGTCGCCCCGGTGGTCAGCACCCGTACGCCGTGCCAGCTGAACGGCAGGCGCAGCGGACCGTCGGCCCCGGTGGCCAGGGAGATCGGGTGCAGGGCCGCGTCCAGCAGCGCCGGATGCAGTCCGAAGCGCCCCGCCGGCGCGTCGACGGGGAGCGCCACCTCCGCGAGCAGTTCCTCGCCGCGCCGCCAGGCCGCCACCAGTCCCCGGAACGCGGGGCCGTAGTCGACGCCGAGGTCGGCGACGCGGTCGTACAGCTCCTCGACCGGGGCCGGCACGGCGTCGGCGGGCGGCCATTCACCGGCCCAGGCGGCCTCGGGTTCCCCGGCGGTGTCGAGCAGGCCGCTCGCGTGCTGCGTCCACGGCTCGCCGTCGAGCGCGTCCTCGCGCCGGGAGTGCACCCGCAGCGGCCGGCGCCCGGCCTCGTCGGGCTCCCCGACCTCCACCTGCACCCGTACCGCGCCGTCGGCCGGCAGCACCAGCGGCGCGTGCAGGGTCAGCTCCTCGATGCGGTCGAGGTCGACGTGCTCGGCGGCCCGCCGCGCGAGTTCGACGAACGCGGCACCCGGCAGCAGGACCGTGCCCAGGACGGCGTGGTCGGCGAGCCAGGGCTGTTCGCGCAGGGAGAGCCGGCCGGTGAGCACGCTCCGCTGGGAGTCGGCGAGCGCCAGCACCGCGCCGAGCAGCGGATGGTCCGCCGCCCCGAGCCCGAGCCCGGCGGCGTCCGCCGGCCCCTCGTCGGGGACCAGCCAGTACCGCTGGTGCTGGAACGGGTACGTCGGCAGTTCCACCTCGCGGGCGCCCGCCCGGTACGCGCCGGCGTCGGGGCCGGTCCCCGCGGTGAAGAGTCGCCCGACGGCCCTGCCGAGGGTCGCGGTCTCGGGTTGTCCCCGGCGGGCGGTGGCGATGGTGGTGGCGTCGCCGGTGGCGGCGGCCGTGGCGAGGACGGTGTCGGGGCCGATCTCGAGGAAGGTGCCGACGTGGTGCGTGCCGGCGAGCGCCTCGACGGCCTCGTGGAAGCGGACGGTGTGGCGCAGTTGGGTGACCCAGTGGTCGGGGGTGGAACGCAGCGGTCGGCCGTCGACGGTGGAGATGACGGGAACGGTGGGCTCCCGGTGGGTGATGGAGTCGGCGACGGCGCGGTAGTCGTCGAGGACGGGGTCCATCAGGTGGGAGTGGAAGGCGTGGGAGACGGTGAGCCGCTTCGTCCGGTGGCCCTGTGCGGCGAGTGCCTCGGCGGCCGCGAGGGTGGCGGCCTCGTCTCCGGAGAGGACGAGGTCGGTGCCGGTGTTGACGGCGGCGACGCCGACCACGTCGGTGAGGTACGGGGTGACCTGTTCCTCGGTGGCCTGCACGGCGACCATGGCGCCCCCGGTGGGGAGGGCCTGCATGAGCGTGGCGCGGGCGGCGACGAGCTTCGCGGCGTCGGCGAGGTCCCAGACGCCGGCGACGTGGGCGGCGGCGAGTTCGCCGATGGAGTGTCCGGCGAGGTGGTCGGGGCGGATGCCCCAGGATTCGAGGAGCCGGTAGAGGGCGACCTCGAAGGCGAACAGGGCGGGTTGGGTGTAGCCGGTCTGGTGCACCTCGTCGGTGTCGATGACCTTGCGCAGCGGTTGGTCGAGGTGCGCGTCGAGGGCGGCGCAGACCTCGTCGAAGGCGGTGGCGAAGACGGGGTACGCGGCGGCGAGTTCGCTGCCCATGCCCAGCCGCTGCGCGCCCTGCCCGGTGAAGAGGAACGCCAACCTGCCGGCCCCGGGGGTGCCGGTGACCAGGTTGGCGGCCTCCTGGCCGGCGGCCAGCGCGGCGAGGCCGTCGAGGAGTTCCCGCCGGTCGGTCCCGACGACGGCGGCCCGCTGCGTGAACCGGACCCGGGCCGCCAGGGAGCGCGCGACGTCGGCGTCCGGCAGTTCGGGGCGGGCCGCGAGGTGGTCGTGCAGGCGGCGGGCCTGCTCCCGCAGGGCCTGCTCCGAGCGGGCGGACAGCAGCCACGGCAGGGCCTGCGGCGGCGTGCCGGTGTCGGCGCTGTCGGCCTCGGCGGGGGGCTCCTCGATGATCACGTGCGCGTTCGTGCCGCTGACGCCGAACGAGGACACCCCGGCGCGGCGCGGGTGGCCGTTGCGCTGCCACTCGGCCGGCTCGGTCAGCAGCGCGACCGAGCCCGCCGACCAGTCGACCTTCGGCGACGGCTCGTCGACGTGCAGGGTGCGCGGCAGCAGCCCGTGCCGCAGGGCGAGGACCATCTTGATGACCCCGCCGACGCCGGCGGCGGCCTGGGCGTGGCCGATGTTGGACTTGAGGGAGCCGAGCCAGAGCGGGCGCTCGCGGTCCTGGCCGTAGGTGGCGAGGATCGCCTGGGCCTCGATGGGGTCGCCCAGGGACGTGCCGGTGCCGTGCGCCTCGATGGCGTCCACCTGGTCGGCCGACAGCCCGGCGTTGGCCAGCGCCGACCGGATGACCCGCTGCTGCGAGGGCCCGTTGGGGGCGGTGAGGCCGTTGGAGGCGCCGTCCTGGTTGACGGCCGAGCCGCGTACGACCGCCAGCACGCGGTGGCCGTTGCGGCGGGCGTCGGAGAGCCGCTCGACGACCAGCACGCCGACGCCCTCCGCCCAGCCCGTGCCGTCCGCGGCGGCGGCGAACGACTTGCACCGGCCGTCGCGGGCGAGGCCCCGCTGCTTGGAGAACTCGACGTACAGGCTGGGCGTGGACATGACGGTCACGCCGCCGGTCAGCGCGAGGGAGCACTCGCCGGAGCGCAGCGCCTGCACGGCGAGGTGCAGGGCGACCAGCGAGGACGAGCAGGCGGTGTCGACGGTGACCGCCGGCCCCTCCAGCCCGAACGTGTACGCCACCCGGCCCGAGGCGACGCTGCCCGCGGTTCCGGTGCCCAGGAACCCCTCGACACCGTCGGGTACGGCGCTCGCCCCGGCGGCGTAGTCGTGCGTCATGAGGCCGGTGAAGACGCCGGTGGGTGAGCCGCGCAGCGCGTCCGGCCGCAGGCCGGCGTTCTCCAGCGCCGCCGAGCAGGTCTCCAGGAAGATCCGCTGCTGCGGGTCCATCGCCAGCGCCTCGCGGGGGCTGATGCCGAAGAACTCCGCGTCGAACCCGGCTGCGTCGAGCAGGAATCCGCCCTGGTCGACGTAGCTGGTGCCGGGGGTGTCCGGGTCGGGGTCGAACAGCGTGTCCAGCGACCAGCCCCGGTCGGTCGGGAAGCCGCTGATGCCCTCCCGGCCGTCGAGCAGCAGCTGCCACAGCTCGTCGGGTGAGGTGACGCCGCCGGGGTAGCGGCAGGCCATGCCGACGATCGCGACGGGTTCGTCGGTGGGGCGGGCGGCGACCGCCGCCACGACGGGCCGCGGTTCGTCCTCCCGGTCGCCCAGCTCGCCCCGCAGGTACTCGACGAGGGCCTCCGGGGTGGGGTAGTCGAAGGTCAACGTCGCGGGCAGGCGCAGCCCCGTCGCGGTGTTGAGCCGGTTGCGCAGCTCGACGGCCATCAGCGAGTCGAAGCCGAGCTGGCGGAACGGTTCGGCCACGGAGACGGCGTCCGCGTCCGGCTGGGCGAGCACGGTCGCGACCTGCGTACGCACGATGTCGAGCAGCAGCCCGCGCTGCTCCTCCTCGCTGCGCCCGGCCAGCTCGCGGGCCAGCGCGGTGGCGCCCGGCCGGGTCGCGGCCTGCCGCCGGCGCGGCACCCTGGCCAGGCCGTGCAGCGGCGGCGCGGCGTTCGTGGCGGCGCGTACCGCGGCGACGTCGATGGTGACGGGTACCAGGTGCGCCAGGTCCGAGCGGCACGCGGCGTCGAACAGCGCGAGCCCTTCCTCGACGCTGTGCGGGAGGAGACCGCCGCGCGCGATGCGGGCCAGGTCGGTCTCGCCGAGCTGGCTGGTCATCGCGCTCTGCTCGGCCCACAGGCCCCAGGACAGCGAGGTGGCGGCGCGGCCCTCGGCCCGGCGCTGTGCGGCCAGGGCGTCGAGGAACGCGTTCGCCGCCGCGTAGTTCGCCTGCCCCGCGGTGCCGATGACGCTCGCGACGGAGGAGTAGAGCACGAACAGGTCGACGTCGCCGGCCAGCTCGTGCAGGTTGAGCGCGGCGTCGAGCTTGGGTCGCAGGACGGCGTCGAGGCGCTCGGGCGTGAGCGACTCCAGGATGCCGTCGTCGAGCACGCCCGCGGTGTGCACCACGCCCACCAGCGGCCGGGCGAGCCCGTCGAGCAGCGCCGACAGCGCCTCGCGGTCGGCGGTGTCGCACGCGACGACGTCGACCGTGGTGGCGCCGAGGGCGGTCAGCTCCTCGGCCAACGCGGCGGCGCCCGGCGCGTCCAGGCCCCGGCGGGAGGCGAGGACCAGGTGTTCCGCGCCGTGCCGGGTGACCAGGTGGCGGGCGAGCGCGGCGCCGAGCGTGCCGGTGCCACCGGTGATCAGCACGGCCCCCGTCGCGTCGAACAGCGCGCCGTCCGGGGTGGCGGCGGTGTGCCGGGCGAGCCGCGGCACGGTCAGCGCCCCGTCGCGGACGGCGAGCTGCGGCTCCCCGGTGGCGAGCGCGGCGGCGAGGGCGCGCTCCGACTTGTCGGTGCCGTCGGTCTCGACGAGGACGAAGCGGTCCGGGTGCTCGGTCTGGGCGGAGCGGACCATGCCCCACGCCGCCGCGCCCGCGAGGTCGCCACCGCGGGTGACCACGGCCAGCCGCGCGGTGCCGGCCGCGGCCCGCTGAAGCGTCGCCAGCGTGTCGTGGAGGGACTGTCGTACGGCGTCGGCGGTGTCGCCCGCCTCGACCCGGAACACCTCGACGTCGGGCGTGCCGGCGCCGGTCGGGGCGGCCACGGGCACCCAGTCCGTGCGGTACAGCGCGGCGGTGGGGCCGCTCGCGCCGGCCAGGCCGTCCGTCGTGACCGGCCGGACCGCGACCGCGTCGGCGCTCAGCACCGGGTTGCCGTCGTCGTCGGTGGTGCTCACCCGCAGGGTGTTCTCGCCGGCCGGGGTCAGCCGGACCCGCAGCGCCGAGGCCCCCCGGCGGTGCAGCCGCACCCCCCGCCAGGAGAAGGGCAGCCAGGCCCGGCCGGCCGGGTTCCCGCCGCCGTCGAGGTGCAGCACGAGCGGGTGCATGGCGGCGTCGAGCAGCGCCGGGTGTACGCCGTAGCGCACGGCCGCCGGCTCGTCCTCGGTGCGCAGGGTGGCCCGGGCGAACAGCTCGTCGCCGCGCCGCCACACCTCCTGGACGCCCTGGAAGGCGGGGCCGTAGCAGAATCCGCGCGCCAGCAGCCAGCCGTAGAAGTCGCCGACCTCGACAGGCTCCGCGCCGGCTGGCGGCCACTCGTCCCGCACCGGGGCCGGCGCGGGTGCGTCGGCCAGCGTGCCCGAGGCGTGGCACGTCCACTCCGCGCCCGGCGGCTGCCCGGCCGGCTGGGAGTACACGCCGAACTCGCGGCGGCCCTGCTCGTCGGGTCGGCCGACCCATACCTGGAGGTTGACCCGCTGCTCCTCGGTCAGCGTCAGTGGGGCCTGGAGGGTGAGTTCCTCGATCGTGCCGCTGCCGGTGTGCTCGGCGGCGTGCGCGGCCAGTTCGAGGAACGCGGTGCCGGGCAGCAGGACCGTGTCGAGGACGGCGTGGTCGACCAGCCACGGCTGCTCGCGCAGGGAGAGCCGCCCGGTGAGCACGAGCCGGTCGGTGTCGACGACGCCCAGCACCGCGCCGAGCAGCGGGTGGCGCGCCGCGGTGAGGCCGGCCGCGCCCACGTCGCTCCCGGCCGTGGGCCGCAACCAGTACGACCTCCGCTGGAACGGGTACGTCGGCAGCGGCACCTCGCGGGCGCCGGGGAAGTAGGCGTCGGCGTCCGGGCTCGTCCCGACGGTGAAGAGGTGGCCGACGGCCCGGGCGAGGCTGTGCGTCTCGGGCTGCCCCCGGCGCATGGTGGCGATGCCGGTGGCGTCGCCGGTGGTGGTGGCCAGGACGGTGTCGGGGCCGATCTCGAGGAAGGTCTCGACGCGGCCGTCGGCGGTGAGGGCGGCGACGGCGTCGTGGAACCGTACGGCCCGGCGGACCTGGGTGACCCAGTGCTCGGGCGTGGAGCGCAGCGGCTGCCCGTCGACCGTGGAGATCAGCCCGATGCGGGGTTCGTGGTGGGTGATGGACGCGGCGACGGCCCGGTAGTCGTCGAGCATCGGGTCCATCAGGTGGGAGTGGGCGCCCAGCGGGATCGGCAGCCGCTTGGTCTTGTGACCGAGCGCGGCGAGCTGCTCGGCGGCGGCGAGGGTGGCGGCCTCGTCGCCGGAGATGACCAGGTCGGTGGGGGTGTTGATGGCGGCGATGCCGACCTGCTCACTCAGGTACGGGGTGACCTGCTCCTCGGTGGCCTGCACGGCGACCATCACGCCGCCCAGCGGCAGGGCCGCCATGAGGGTGGCGCGGGCGGCGACGAGCTTCGCGGCGTCGGCGAGCGACCAGACGCCGGCCACGTACGCGGCGGAGAGCTCGCCGAGGGAGTGCCCCGCCACGAAGTCGGGGCGGATGCCCCACGACTCGACGAGCCGGTGGAGGGCGACCTCGAAGGCGAACAGGGCGGGCTGCGTGTACGCGAAGCGGTGCAGGTCGTCGCTGCGGATGATCTCGCGTACCGGCTTGTCCAGGTGCCGGTCCAGCTCGGCGCAGGCCTCGTCGAAGGCGTCCGCGAAGACGGGGTACGTGGCGGCGAGTTCGGTGCCCATGCCGAGGTACTGGGCGCCCGTACCGGTGAACAGGAACGCCAGCCCGCCGGGGCGGGCGGTGCCGGTGAGCACGTCGGCGGTGCCCTGACCGGCGGCGAGGGCGGCGAGGCCGTCGAGCAGGTCCTGCCGGCTGGCGCCGGTGACCGCGGCCCGGTGGCCGAAGGCGACCCGAGTGGTGACGAGGGACCGGCCGACGTCGGCGACCGACAGCTCGGGCCGGTCGGCGAGGTGGTCGTGCAGCCGGCGGGCCTGCTCCCGTACCGCCTGCTCGGAGCGCGCCGACAGCAGCAACGGCAGCACCGGCGGCGCGGCCGGGGCGTCAGCGTCGGGGGCGTCGGCGGCGGGCGGCTCCTCGATGATCACGTGCGCGTTCGTGCCGCTCATCCCGAACGACGAGACGGCGGCCCGGCGCGGCCGGTCGCCGGCGGGCCACGCGACCGGCTCGGTCAGCAGCGACACCGCACCGGCCGACCAGTCCACCTTGCGGCTCGGTTCCGAGACGTGCAGGGTGCGCGGCAGCAGCCCGTTGCGCAGGGCGAGGACCATCTTGATCACGCCGCCGACGCCGGCGGCGGCCTGCGTGTGGCCGATGTTGGACTTGAGCGAGCCGAGCCGGAGCGGCTGTTCGCGGCCCTGGCCGTAGGTGGCGAGGATGGCCTGGGCCTCGATGGGGTCGCCCAGGGACGTGCCGGTGCCGTGCGCCTCGAGCGCGTCCACCTCGCTGGCGGCGAGGCCCGCGTTGGCGAGCGCGGCGCGGATGACCCGCTGCTGCGAGGGCCCGTTGGGGGCGGTGAGGCCGTTGGAGGCGCCGTCCTGGTTGACGGCCGAGCCGCGGACCACCGCCAGCACGCGGTGGCCGTTGTGGCGGGCGTCGGAGAGCCGCTCGACCACGAGTACGCCGACGCCCTCGCCCCAGCCGGTGCCGTCGGCGTCGTCGGAGAACGCCTTGCACCGCCCGTCGGGGGAGAGGCCGTTCTGCCGGGAGAACTCGGTGAAGGTCTCCGTGCCGGCCATCACGGTCACGCCCCCCGCCAGGGCCATGGAGCACTCGCCGGAGCGCAGCGCGCGTACGGCCAGGTGCAGGGCGACCAGCGACGCCGAGCAGGCGGTGTCGACGGTCATCGCCTGGCCCTCCAGGCCCAGGGCGTACGCGACCCGGCCGGACGCCACGCTGCTCGCGGTGCCGGTGATGAGGTGGCCGTCGACCCCGTCCTCCTCGCTGTGCCCGAGCCGGCCGTAGTTCTGCACGTGCAGGCCCGTGAAGACGGCGGTGTCGCTGCCGCGCATCGAGGTCGGCGGGATGCCGGCGTGCTCCAGCGCCTCCCACGCGGTCTCCAGGAACACCCGCTGCTGCGGGTCCATCGCCAGCGCCTCGCGGGGGCTGATGCCGAAGAACTCCGCGTCGAACTCGTCCGCGTCGTGCAGGAAGCCGCCGGCGGTCGCGTTGCACGTGCCCGGCCCGTCGCCCGCGAACAGCGCCGCGAGGTCCCAGCCGCGGTTGGTGGGGAACTCGCCGATGACGTCGGTGCCGTCCTCGACCACCCGCCACAGGTCCTCCGGGGAGGTGATGCCGCCCGGGTAGCGGCAGGCCATGCCGACGATCGCGATCGGCTCGCTCTCGTCGTACGACCCGACCGTGGCCGGCGCCGCCTCGACCGTGCCCAGCCCCAGGGCGTCGAGCAGGTGGCTGGCGAGGATGTCCGGCGTCGGGTAGTCGAAGACCAGGCTCGCCGGCAGGCTGAGGCCGGTCGCGGCGCAGAGCCGGTTGCGCAGCTGCACGGCGATGAGCGAGTCGTAGCCGAGCTGCCGGAACGGCGTCTCGCCGTCGATCGTCGCGGGCGCCTGGTCGCCCAGGACCTCGCCGGTCGCGGCCCGTACGAGTTCGCGCAGCAGGCCGAGCCACTCGTCCGCCGGGGTCGCCAGCAGCCGCTCGGCCAGGGCGTTGCCGGCGCCGTCGGTGCCGGCGTCGGCGGCCAGCACGGGGCGCGCGGCGACGACGCAGGGCTCGCCCGTGGCCAGCGCGGCGTCGAGGAGGGCGCTACGTCGTGCCGCGGGGGGCCGGGCGAACCCTGGCGCGCTCCACGCCACGGAGACGCCGGGCAGGCCGAGCGCCCGCCGGTGCCGCACCAGCGCGTCGGCGGCGACGGTGGCGGCGACGTCGCCACCGTCGGTGAGCAGCACGAGGTCGGCCGGGGCGCGCCCGAGCGGCGCGGTGTGCAGCGCCAGCGTCTCGGTGACCGTGAGGTCCACCGCCGCGACGGTGGTGACCGGCCGGTCGCCGAGCACGGCCGCCAGCGTCTCCGGGTCGAACGGCACGTCCGGGTGCACGCAGACCTCGGCGCCGAACGCCGCCAGCTCCGCCGGGGCGCCCGCCGGCACGTCGTCCGGCCCCACCAGGACCAGTTCGCGTACGTCGTGGGCCGCCACGAGGTGCCGGGTGAGCGCCGCGTCGTACGACCGGGCGACGAGCACGACCGTGCCCCGCAGCGGTGCGCCGCCGGGCAGGGCGGGGACGTCCGCGTACCGGGGCACGAGCAGTTCGCCCTCGCGTACGGCCAGCACGTCCTCGCCGCAGGCCACGGCCGCGCGCAGCTCCTCGGCACTGACCCGGTTGGCGTCGACGAGCACGAGCCGACCGGGGCGGCGGAGCTGGTGGGCCCGCGCGAGCGCCCAGGCGGCGGCCTGCCCGGGGGCCGCCGCGTCGTCGCCGTGCAGGCCACCCCGGGTCAGTACGACCAGGCGCGAGTCCGCCGGATGGTCCTCGTCGAGCACCCGCGCCAGCAGTTCGGACAGCGCGGTGTGGTCGGGGTAGCTGTCGACGGTGAGGTCGTCGTCGGTGAGGTCGGCGGTCAGCTCGGGCGGGCCCACGACCGCCCAGGCGAGCCGAGCGGAGTCCGATCCGGAGGCGGGCTCCGGTGCCGGCTCCCAGCGCAGCGCGTGCAGCCGGTCGGGCAGCGACGCGGCCACGCCGATCAGGCGGGCGGGCAACCCGGGGAGCCGGTGCCGGGCGGGGCTGCCGAGGGCGGTGCGGGGGATCTCCCGCACCAGGTACGTCTCGACCGGCACGGCCGCGGCGGGCAGTTCCGCGCGGCACCGCGCCAGCAGGCCGGCGGCGTCCACGTCGGACCCGGCGACGAACGCGACCGGACCGTCGGGCCCGGCGAGGGCTGCCGCGTCGGCCACCCCCGCCGCGGCGCGCAGCACCGCGTCGATCCGGTCCAGCCGGACCCGCTCGCCGGCGACCTCGACCGCGTCGGCCAGCCGGCCGGTGACCGTGAGGTGCCCGGAGTCGTCGCGGCGGGCCAGGTCGCCGGTGCGGTACCAGCCGCCGCGCAGCGCCTCGGCCGTCTCGGCGGCGAGGTCGTGGTAGCCGCCGGCCATCACGTTCGGGCCGCTGACCCAGACCTCACCCTCCTGGCCGGGGCCCAGGTCGGCGCCCGACGCGGGGTCGACCACCCGCACGCTCAGGCCCGGCAGGGGCAGGCAGCGTCGTTCCGCGTCGCCGTTCGGCCAGCTCACCGCGATCAGGCCGGACGTCTCGGTGGTCACGTAGCCGGTGAGCAGCGGCGCGGCGAACGCGGCCTCGAAGGACCCGCGCAGCGCCGGGTCCACGGGTCCGACGGCCAGCGCGATCCGTACCCCCCGCGGGTCGGGGCCCGGCGCGTCGAGCAGGGCGCGGTGCGTCGCGCCGGCGCCCACCAGCACGGTGCTGCCCTGCGCGGCGAGCGCGGCCCGCAGTTCGTCGGGGGAGAGGCCGCCGGCGAGGCGTACCGACGCCCCCGCCGCGGTGGCGGCGAGGAGCTGCCCGAAGCAGGCGTGCACCGGCAGCATCCACAGCACCCGGTCGTCCGCTGTCCACCCGAGCCCGGCCACGTACGTCGCCGCGGCGGCGGGCCACAGCGCGTTGCGCTGCGTGGACAGCACGCCCTTGCGGCGGCCGGTCGTTCCCGCCGTCCAGGTGAGCAACGCCAGGTCGTCGAGGCCGGCGTCGTCCTGGGGCGGCGACGCCGGGTCGGTCGTCGCCAGCTCCTCGAACGAGTGCCCGTCGCCGTCGTGCCCGCCGTCGACGACGAGGACCGACACGGACACCCGCGCCGCGTTCGCCGCGTCGGTGATGACCGCGTCGGCACCGGCGTCCTCGACCAGCCGGGCCAGCTCGGCGTCGTCCAGGGCCGGGTCCAGCGGCACCGCGATGCCGCCGGCCCGGACGACGGCGAGGACGCCCTCCACCGCCGTGACCCCGTCGAGCAGGACGACGACGCGGTCCGCCGGCCACACGCCGAGGTCGGCGAGGTGGCCGGCGAGCCGCGCCGTCCGTATCTCCAGCTCCGCGTGGGTCACGTTCCGCCGCGAATCGGCGTACGCGACCTGGTTGCCGGACCGGTCGGCGTTGGTCCGGAGCAGTTCGGGCAGGGGCCGGAGCAGATCGGTACGCGGCATGGTTCAACAACCTCTTGTCGGATAGCAGTGGTGATGCGGACCGTGGGTGGGGATGCGCTCAAGACCGTGACCGGAAGGGACACCAGGGCGGGCACCGGCGGCGTACGCCTGACCTTCAGCGACTCCCGGGGGGCGGCGAGCCCGATGTCCGGGAAGCGGGTGCACAGCTCCCGGAGGGCGGGTGGGGGAACCGCTTCGGGGCGTCGTACGCCGCGTACGGGCGCGCGAAGTGGTCGTCGTCCATCAGCTGCCGATGCCCGTGCACCGGGCACGTGTCCGCCATGTCGTCCTCGCTGTGATCGCTCGGAAGGAATCGCTGTCGGATGCGGTGCGCCGGGCGGGAGGGACCGCCCGCGCGCTCATGGTGCCCCCAGCCCGTCCACGCTCGGGTAACTGCCGGGACGACCGCCGTTGGTGCGGGTGACGCCCCCACTCACGGGTACGGGGGCCCGGATCGGGCCCGTGGGCCAGTTCTTCCGCTGTTACCGAGTGATGGACACGCGCTGATTACGTTCAGTTCGCACTCGTGCGCAAGGAGGAACGGCGATGACGACGTCGCGGGCCAGGCACAGCGCGGCCGATGGGCTGGCGAGCGCGGAGGGCGACATCGTCCGGAACGTCGACACGCCCCGGCGTCTCCCGTACGACGACGGCATCGCCGGGTGCGAGGTGCGGATGGCGCCGGTCAGCCCGCCCGGCATGCGTTCCCAGGCCGACGCGGCGTGAGCCGCCCCCACCCCGTACGTCCACTGAGGAGGACTTGGTGACCGTTCAGTTGCGCACGCTCGTCGACGTGGCACGCCGGCACGCCGCCCAGCAGCCGGAAGCCGTCGCGATCATCTGCGAGGGCCGGCGCGTCGACTACGCCACCCTGCACCGCGTCAGCAACCAGGTGGCGCGCGGCCTCCAGGCGGCGGGCCTGCGCCCCGGGGACCGCGTCGCCTACCTCGGCAAGGAGTCCGAGCACTTCTACGACCTGCTCTTCGGTGCCGCGAAGATCGGCGTGGTGTTCGTGCCGATCAACTGGCGGTTGGCCGCCGGCGAGGTCGAGCACATCCTGCGCGACTCCGGCGCCGCCCTGCTCTTCGTCGACGCCGACTCGACCCCGGTCGCCGAGAAGCTGGCGCCGGAGCTGCCGATGCTGCGGCAGGCGGTCGCGCTGGACGCCGACGGCGTGGCCCGCGCAGGCTTCGCGGCCTGGGCGTCGGCGCAGCCCGACGCGAACGTGCTGGCCAAGGTCACGTCCGACACGCCGCTGGCGCAGATGTACACCAGCGGCACGACGGGTCTGCCGAAGGGCGTCGTCCTCGCGCACCGCAGCTTCTTCGCGGTACGCGACGGGCTCGCCTCGGAGAACCTGGACTGGCTGGACCTGCGCGAGAGCGACGTCAGCCTCCTCTGCAACGGCGGATTCCACATCGGCGGCCTGTCGTGGGCGGCGATGGGTTTCGCCGCGGGCGCCACGAACGTGCTGATGCGCGAGTTCAACACCGCGGGCGCGGTCGAGCTGATCAGATCGCTGCGCGTCACCACCATCCTCGCGGTGCCCTCGATGCTGCGACTGCTGCTCGCGGAGCCCGGCGTCACCAAGGCGGACTTCGCCTCGCTGCGGAAGATCGTCTACGGCAGCGCGCCCATCTCGACGGCGCTGCTGGCCCGCTGCATCGAGGGCTTCGGCTGCGAGTTCGCCCAGATCTACGGCCTGACCGAGACCGGCAACTCCGCCGTCTGCCTGCCCCCGGCCGACCACACCCCGGACGGCGGCAAGATGCAGTCGGCGGGGCTGCCGTACCCGGGCTTCGAGGTCAAGATCGTGGACGACAAGGGCGACCCGCTGCCGGCCGGCGAGGTCGGCGAGGTCTGGCTGCGTTCGCCGGGCGTGATGGTGGAGTACTGGAACCTGCCGGAGGCCACGGCGAAGACGCTTGTCGACGGCTGGGTCGTCACCGGGGACGCCGGCTTGCTGGACGAGGACGGTTACCTGTACATCCGGGACCGGATCAAGGACATGATCATCGTCTCGGGGGAGAACGTCTACCCCGTCGAGGTCGAGAACGTCATCAGCCGGCACCCGCTGGTTGCCGAGTCGGCGGTCGTCGGGGTGCCGGACGAGCGCTGGGGCGAGGCCGTCTACGCGTTCGTGGTGCCGGTGGAGGGGCAGCAGCTCACCGAGCGCGACCTGGCGCTGCACCTGCGCGGCCAGCTCGCCGGTTTCAAGCAGCCGCTGCACTACGAGTTCATCGACCGGGTGCCGCGCAACCCCAGCGGGAAGATCCTGCGCCGCGAGCTGCGGGAGCGGTTCTGGCAGGGGCACGACCGCCGGGTCAGCTGATCGCGATGACGGCGGTGATCAGCGAGCCGGACATCCGCGACCCGCTGCACCGGCGCGAACGGCCCGCGCGTCGCCGGCTACGGTCCGTCATCGCGCCTGCTCGTCGCGTGGCGGGGGCGTCCGTCCCCGCCGCCGGTACGCCTCCACGCGTAACCGGCGGTCCAGCGTGGAATCTCCGCGCACGGCGGCAGGTGGGCGAAGGATTCCCTGGTGGGGGGCCTGTCCGCCGGACGGGCGGCGCGCGGGGAGGGCGGTCACCACTTCCAAGTGATGGGAATCGATGTAGCAGAAAGTTGCATATTCCCTCCCATCGATCGGCCCTCTAGTGTCCATGACCAGCAGCCAGGGCATCGACCGGCGCCGATAACTACCCTTGCTGCGCGTCGGGTCGGATTCGTCCCGTCCGCAGCATGACGACAGGCCTGCGGGCACGGGGACAGGAGGCGTGATGAGGGCGGGCGACACCGGATCCGCGGCGGCGGTTCCCGTCTCCGACGGGCCCACCTGCCGGTGCACCGCCACCACTGCGGCGGCCGCCGGGAAGGCGTACGACGACCGGCCCTTCCTGGCCGTGCCCGGCATGGTCGAGGAGCGCGTCGACCGGCACCCGCACCGCCGGGCGGTGTCGTTCCGGGGCCGCTCGCTGACGTACCGCGAACTCGACGACCTGGCCAACGGCGTCGCCGCCGCCCTGACCGGGCGGGGCGTCCGGCGGGGCGACGTGGTGCCCGTCCTGATCGCCGACGGGCTCGAACTGCCCGTCGTCGACCTGGCGCTGATGAAGCTCGGCGCGGCCTTCGTGCCCGTCGATCCCGGCTGGCCGGCGGACCGGCTGCACGCCGCGCTGCGGGAGGTGCGGCCCCGGCTCGCGGTGGTACGCGGCGCCGGCCCGCGTCCCGACACCGGCGACGTCCCCTGCCTGCCCGTCGACCTCGACGAGATCATCCCGACCCGCCGCCGGCCCGGCGTGCCGATCGGCCCGGCCGACCTGATCTACGGCATCTTCACCTCCGGCACCACCGGCACCCCGAAGTGCGCACTGAACCGGCACGACGGGATCGCCAACCGGCTGCGGTTCATGACGCGGCACTTCGCGGCGACCGGCGACGAGGTGGTGCTCCAGAACAGCCGGCACACCTTCGACTCGTCGGTGTGGCAGATGTTCTGGCCGCTGACCACCGGTGGCCGCACCGTGGTGCCGGTCGAGGGCGGGTTCCTCGACGTCGAGCGGACCGTCCGGACCATCGCCGACGAGAACGTCACGATGACCGACTTCGTGCCGAGCGTGCTCGGCGCGCTGGTGTCGGTCCTGGACCGGGATCCGGCGGCCCGGCGCGCCGTCGCCTCGCTGCGCAACGTGATCGTCGGCGGCGAGGAGATCGACCCCTGGGCGGTGCACCGGCTGGTCGAACTGGTGCCGGGCGTGGCGGTCACCAACGGCTACGGCCCGACCGAGGCGTCGATCGGAATGATCTTCCACACCGTCGTCCGCAGCGACGGTGACGTCATCCCCATCGGCCGGCCCATCGACAACTGCCACGCCGCCGTCGTGGACGACGAGCTGCGCCCCCTGCCGCCGGGCGAGACCGGCGAGATCGTCATCGGCGGCGTGTGCCTGGGCGAGGGATACCTCGGCGACCCGGCCCGCACCGCCGAGGTGTTCGTGCCCAACCCGCTGCCCGACATCCCGGGTGCCCGGCTCTACCGCACCGGCGACCTCGGCCGGATCGCCCCCGACGGCCGGCTGCACTTCGCTGGCCGCCGCGACCACCAGCTCAAGGTCAACGGCGTCCGGATCGAGGCGGGCGAGATCGAGACCGCCGCCACCCGGCTGCCCGGCGTACGGCTGGCGAAGGTGCTGCTGGCCCGCGAGCACCGGGGGAAGTCGCTGGCCCTCTTCCTCGCCGCCGACCCCGAGGTGACCGAGCCGCAGGTGCGGGCGCACCTGCGCGGGCTGCTGCCCCGCACCCACGTGCCCCGGCACGTCGTCGTGCGCGACGCGCTGCCGCTGACCGGCAACGGCAAGGTCGACCGGCAGGCGCTGGAGGCATGGCTGGACCGTACGCTCGCCGACCGGACCCGCCCGTCGGCCGCGCCCGCCGAGGCGCGGACGCTGCCCGAGCGGGTGCTGGGGATCTTCCGGACGGTCCTCGGCCGGCCCGACCTCGACCCCGACACCGACTTCCTCGACGCCGGGGGCGACTCGCTCCAGGCCCTCGACGCGGTCACCGCCCTCGGCGCGGACCAGAGCGTGCGCGTCGGCGTGCAGGACCTGTTCACCCACCGCAGCGCCGCCCGGCTCGCCCGGGCGCTCGCCGTACGGCTGCGCACGGCCGACCCCACCGAGACCGAGGACGAGCTGGTGGAGCGGGACGCGAAGATCCCGGCCGACCTGCCCGTACGCCCCGTCGGCCGGCGCCGGGCGCCGCGTACGGTCCTGGTCACCGGGGCCACCGGCTTCGTCGGCGCGCGTCTGGTGCACGAGCTGCTCGCCACCACCGACGTCCGGGTGCTGTGCCTGGCCCGCGCGGCCGACGACGCCGAGGCCACCGCCCGCGTCGTGCGCGCGCTGGCCGAGCGGGGCCTGTGGCGGCCCGGCCACGGCCCGCGCCTGCACGGGTACGCGGCCGACCTCGGCAGCCCGGCCCTCGGCCTGACCCCGCAGGCGTGGGACCGGCTGGCCCACGACTGCGACCTCGTGCTGCACGCCGGGGCGCTCGTCAACTTCCTGTTCGACTACCGGGCCCACCGCGCCGCGAACGTCCTCGGCACCGCCGAGCTGCTGCGGCTGTGCCTGACGGGGCGGCCGAAGCCGCTGCACCACGTCTCCACCCTCGGCGTCCTCGACAGCGAGGCCGCCCGCCATCCGCAGCCGCTGCCCGAGACGTACGACCCGGCCCTCGCCGTCGCGCCGACGAGCGGCTACAGCCGGTCGAAGTGGGTGGCGGAGCGGTACCTCGACGACGCCCGGCGGCGCGGCGCGACCGTCACGGTGCTGCGCCTCGGCGAGGTGATGCCCGCGGCCGACGACGGCCACCCCAACCCCCGGGCCCTGACCCACCTGCTGCTGGCGGCCTGCCACCGGCTGGGGATGCGGCCGGACGCGCCCGTGCGCTCCGACTGGACGCCGGTGGACTGGGCCGCCCGGCGGATCGTCGCCACGGTCGTCGACCCGCGCCAGTGGGGCGGCACGCTGCACGTCCTGCACCCGGTGAGCGTCGACTTCACCGACCTGCCGCTGGGCGGCGCGGACGCCCTGCCCCGGGTGAGCTGCGGGCGGTTCCTGGCGGGGCTGCGCGAGGCGGCGGACGGGGGCGACCGCGACGCCGCCGTGCTGCTGGCCCTCTTCCCGCCCGGCGCGGGCGCCGACGAGGAGCGGCTGCGCGCGGTCTTCGCGACGCTGCTCACCGACAACCCCCGGCTCTTCCGGCGCGACGGCTGCGCCGAGCTGGAACGCCGCCGGGGCTTCACCGACCACCGGCTCGGCCCGTCCGTCGGCGCCTACCGCGCCTGGCTGGGCGCGCACGAGGGGCGGGAGACCGACCGGCTGCTGCTGCCGGCGGGACCAGGGTGAACGGTCGCGCGCGACGCAATTTCCGGCACGGATGAGGGAGTGGAATGCGATACCGCAGGATGGGTCGGCTCGGCTGGCAGGTCAGCGAGGTCGGGTACGGGATGTGGGGCATCGGGGGCGGACCCGGCGGCTTCACCGGCTGGGACTACGACACCGCGCCGGCCTGCCTGGACGAGGCGGTGGAACGGGGCTGCAACTTCTTCGACACCGCCTGGGTCTACGGGCGGGGCGTCAGTGAGCAGCTCCTCGGCGGCCTGGTGCGTCGGCACCCGGACCGCCGGCTGTACCTGGCCACCAAGATCCCGCCGAAGAACCGTGAGTGGCCGCCCGGCCCCCAGGACACCCTGGACGACGTCTTCCCGGCCGAGCACATCCGCGAGTTCACCCACCGCAGCCTCGAGAACCTCGGCGTGGACCGGATCGACCTGCTCCAGTTCCACGTCTGGGAGGACCGGTGGGCCGCCGACGGCCGCTGGCAGGAGGCCGTCGCGGACCTCAAGCGGGAGGGCGTGGTCGACGGCGTCGGGATCAGCGTCAACCGGTGGGAGCCGACGAACTGCCACGCCGCCCTGGACACCGGCCTGATCGACGTCGTGCAGGTCATCTACAACGTCTTCGACCAGGCGCCGGAGGACGAGCTGTTCCCGCGCGCCCAGCGCGACGACATCGCGATCATCGCCCGCGTCCCGTTCGACGAGGGGACGCTGACCGGCACGCTGACCGCCGACAGCACCTGGCCGGAGGAGGACTGGCGCAGCACGTACTTCGGGCCGGAGAACCTGCTGCCCAGCGTGGAGCGCGCCGAGCGGCTGGCCGCCGACGTGCCGGCGGGGATGACCATGCCGGAGCTGGCGCTGCGGTTCATCCTGCACCACCCGGCGGTGAGCACGGTGATCCCCGGGATGCGCCGCGTCGAGCACGTCCGCGCCAACCTGGCCGTCAGCGACGGCGTACCGCTGGACGCCGGGCTGCTGGACACGCTGCGCGGCCACCGGTGGGACCGCAAGCCGACGTCGTGGTCGCAGTGAGCGCGCGCCGCCGCGGCGCCGCCCCACGGCGGCGGGAGACGCGGTACGGGAGGCCGGCATGCCGGTGATCGCCATGTGGGCGCACCCCCGGGCGCTCTCCACCGCGTTCCTGCGCATGATGATCGCCCGCGGCGACGTCACGGTCGTCCACGAGCCCCTGGTCACCCTCGTCGACGAGGGGCACGTCGAGCTGCCCGTTGCCGACGGCGGCACCGTCACCGTGACCGACGCGGCCGAGGTCGTCACGCACCTGACGGAGCTGGGCCGGGACCGGACCGTCTTCGTCAAGGACACGCTCGAATACCGCTACCGGCACCTGTTCGCCGATCCCGGGGCGATCGCCGACGTCACGCACACCTTCATCGTCCGGGAACCGGCCCGCACGATCAGCTCGCACTACGCGATCAAGCCGACGGTCACCTGCCCGGAGATCGGCTACGAGCACCAGTGGGAGCTGTTCGACCTGGTCAGCCGGACCGCGCACCGGCCACCGGTGGTGATCCGGGCCGAGGACCTGCTGCGGCACCCGGGGGAGACGGTGTCGGCCTGGTGCGGGGCCGTGGGGCTGCCGTTCCTGCCCGAGGCGCTGAACTGGGCGCCGGGGGAGCGCACCGAGTGGCGGCGTACGCGCAAGTGGCACCTCGACGTCGAACGCACCTCGGGCTTCTCGCCGGTCGAGAAGTCCTTCGAGGTGACCGTCGCCAACAACGACACCCTGCGGTCGTACCACGACTACCACCGGCCCTTCTACGAGCGGCTGATCCAACACGCCATCTCCATCGGGGAGGACTCATGACCACCACCGCCGCGCCGCCCGTGACCGCGTCGTCGACGCTGTCGCCCGGTGAGCTGTTCGCCCGCGCGTACGCCGACGATCCCGCCGGCGCCGAGGTGCGCTTCGACTACACCATCACGGACGCCTTCCAGCCGACCAAGGAACGCCCCCGGGTGACCGTGCGCAACCTGTTCCGCAAGCGGCCGGTCGGCATGGAGCCGGTCCGGTTCTGGTCCGAGGGCCGGCCCGACGCGGGCGAGGCCGCCACCGTGCACGAGTCGGGCCTGCGCCGGGAGGCCGCCTTCCGGTTCGGCACCGCCTCCGCCGGGGTGCACCCGATCCGTGCCTGGGTGCGCATCCCCGAGGAACTCGCCGACGACCCGGAGGCGCTGGCCTCCTTCATCGACTACCGGCTGCTGGTCCGCCTCGCCACGGCCGAGAACCAGGCGCTGACCATCGGCGAGGGCGGCCTGCTGCGGCACCCGGAGATCGGGCGGCTGCCGTACCGGCACGACTGGCTCAGCGGCCTGCTCGCGGCCTGCGACGAGATCGAACAGACCGGGGCCACCCCGCACGCGATGATCGTCAACCCGCGGGACTACTACACCCACCTGCTCGGGAAGGGCTCCCTCCTGACGGACCTGACCCGCAACGGCGTCCAGATCAGCCGTACGCGGATGGTGGCGCCGGGCGAGGCGGTGGTGGGGGACTTCGCGATGGCCGCCCGTCTGCTGGACGCGGGGCGGTCCGCGATCCGCGTCGACACCCCGCCGCCCGGCACCCTGTCCACCGACGGCCCGGCCGTCTGTGCCGAGATCCACGAGGGACTGGCCGTGCACCTGCCGACCCACTTCTTCCACGTCGTACCGGCCTGACCCCTGTCCCGCGAGGCCCGGAGCCATCGCCGATGGCGGTGACGGTGACGGTGGCTCCGGAGCGGAGGAGTTGCTTGTCCCGTAGGCCCTGACCCGTTCCTGCGCGCGGCTCCTTCCGCGGGCGACCGTCACGGCGGTCGCCCGCGGCCTGCTGTGGGCTCCCGGCCCGGCGCGACGGCCAGTGCCGGCCGCAGCCCGCCCACTGAGTCGCTGATTGGATCGTTTCCCTTCGATGCGGCTATCCTGAGCGCGAGGTGCCCGGTCGGCCCTCGGTCTGCCTGGTCGCTGGTCATTCCACTGGAGACCTCGACCTGCATCGGCAGCCGCGACGCCGGACCACCTCACCGCCCAGCAAGGCCTCACGGAGCACGGGCTAGGAGCGTCGCCGCATGACCACGACCGGCGGGAAACTATCGTTCTACCGGCCCATCGTGCCGCTCTTCGCCGCGATCTTCCTGTGCCTGCTCGGCGTGGGCGCGTCCCTGGCGGTGCTGCCGTTCTACGTCCTCGACGAGCTGGGCGGCAACCGGGTCGAGGTGGGGGTGGTGATCGCCGCGATCGCGGTCTCCGCCGTGATCGCCCGGCCCATCGCCGGCCGCATCGGCGACCGGCACGGGTACCGGACGGTGATGCTGGGCGGGGCGGTGGTGTGCGCCGCCGCCGGGGCGGCCTACCTGGTGGCCGGCAACGTCGGCGTGCTGGTCGGCGTCCGGGTCCTGCACGGGATCGGTGAGGCGGCCGTCTACACCGCCGGCGCGGCCTGGCTGGTGGCGTTGGCGCCGGCCGACCGGCGGGGCCGCGTCGTCGGCCTGTACGGCATCTACATGTGGCTGGGCATCACGCTGGGCGCCCTGCTCGGCGCGGTGCTGCTGCGTACCTCCGGTTATCCCGCGGTGTGGCTGTTCGCGGTCCTGGCGGCGGCCGTCGGGGCCGCGCTCGTCGCCGCCCGGCCGCGGCCGCAGCAGGCGAGCCCGGCGGGCCGGGCCGGCATCCTGCCGCGCAGCGCGGTGGCGCCCGGCGTCGCGCTCTCCCTGGCCGGGTTCGGCTACGCCGCGCTGGCCGCGTTCGTGGCCCTGCACATGGCCGAGCGGGGCGTCGAGAACGGCATCGTCGCGTTCAACGCGTTCGGCTTCACCTACGTGGGGGTCCGGCTCGTCGTGGGCGGGCTGCCCGACAAGCTCGGCGCCGGCCGGGTGGCCGTCGGGTCGGCCCTGGTGGAGGCGGTGGGGCTGCTCCTGGTCGCGGTCGCGCCGAACCTGCTGGTCGCGGTCCTCGGCGGGCTGGTGATCGGCGCCGGGCTCTCGCTGCTCTTCCCGGCGCTGGCCCTGTTGGTGATCAACCGTGCGGACCCGGCCCACCAGGGGACGGCGCTCGGCGCGTTCACCTCGTTCTGGGACATCGGCCTGGTGGCCGGGGCGCCGCTGGCCGGCCTGGTCGCCAGCATGGCCGGCTACCCGGCGGTCTTCCAGGTGATGCTGCTGGCGGCGCTGCTGTCGGCGGCCCTCTCGGCGTGGACGATGCTGCCCCGCCGCTCCCCGTTGAACCAACATGCCGGCTGACCTCCCACCCATCCCCGCGCTCCGCTGGTCATGAGGTTGGCGGCGAGGTCGATCTCCCCGGCTGCCGCCAACTTCCTTCAGCCGGCCTGGGTGGCCGGGTGGCCGGGTCAGGGGAGGCGGGACGGGGACAGCGGGGTGGGGTCGACCGGGGGTGGGGCGTCGACCGCCAGCGCGGCGAGCAGGGCGCCCGCCGCCGGCGAGGTCTGGACGCCGTAGCCGCCGAGCCCCGCCATCCAGAGGAAATCCGGCGCGTCGGGCGCCGGGCCGATCACGGGCACGTCGTCCGGGGCGGCGGTCCGCAGCCCGGCCCAGGGCTGGTGGACGCGGCGGATGTCCAGTGTGGTCGCCGCCTGCACCCGGTCGGCGCCGATCGCCACGTCGAGGTCGTCGGGGCGGGCGTCGCCCGGCGGCACGGGAGTGGTGTCGCACGGGGAGACCAGCAGGCGCCCCGACTCCGGCTTGAAGTAGAAGGTGCCGTCGACGTCGTTGACCATCGGCCAGTCCCCCGCAGGGACGCCGGCCGGCGTGTCCACCAGGAAGGCGGTGCGCCGCAGGGGCGTCAACCCTGCCGGTCGTACGCCGGCCGCCGTCGCGACCTCGTCGGCCCAGGCGCCCGCCGCGTTGACGACGACCCGGGCGCTGAACTCGCCGGCGTCCGTGCCCACCTGCCAGCCGTCGCCGCCGCGCCGCAGCCGGCGCACCCGCGCGCCGCACACGACCCGGCCGCCGGCCGCCCGGATGCCGCGCAGGTAGCCCTGGTGCAGCGCGGCGACGTCGAGGTCCCGCACGGCCGGTTTCACCATCGCCCGTCGGCACCACTGCGGCCGCACGACGGGGCAGTGCCGGGGCAGGTCGGCGACGTCGATCTCGCGGGCCGGCGGGTCCACCTCGGCCCCGTCGCGCAGCGCCGCCTCGAAGGCGTCCTCGCTGCCCGGTGGGCAGAGGCTGAGCGTGCCGCGCGGGGTGAGCAGCGGGTGCTCGGCGAACCCCGGCGGCGGCGCGGTGAGGAAGCCCCGGCTGGCCCGGGTCAGCGCGCGCACCGCCGGCCCGCCGTAGTACTCGGAGAACACGGCGGCCGAGCGGCCGGTGGAGTGCTGGCCGGGGACCTGCTCCATCTCCAGCAGCACCACGGTCCCGTACGCGGCGAGGTGGTGTCCGGCGCTGGCGCCCGCGATTCCGCCGCCGATGATCAGATAGTCGATCATCGATTGAACGGTAGTCGGCGGGCCCTGCGGGGACAAGGGCCCGCCGAACATCGATCTCCCGCCGCGGCCACGGCCGCAGCCCCGGCCCCGGCAGCAGCCGGAGTCCACGGCCACGGCCGCGGGTGAGCCGCGCGGCCCGCCGGTGCGACGGGCCGCGTGGGTCAGGGGCCGCAGTAGAGCAGGCGGTTCGGCGTACCGCTGACCACGCCCGTCACCACTCCGGTCGTCGCCCTGCCGACCAGGTACGCGGCCACCTGGGCGGGGCTCCAGGTCGGATTGGCCGAGAGGGCGAGCGCGGCGCAGCCGGCGACGTGCGCGGCGGCCATCGAGCTGCCGCTGATGGTGACCACCGCCGCGTCGCCGGTGTGCCAGGTGGAGGTGATGTTGGCGCCGGGGGCGAACAGGTCGATGCAGCTGCCGTGGTTGCCGCTCGGCATCCGGGCGTCGGTGCTGGTGGTGCCGGCCACGGTGAGCGCCGCCGCCACCCGCGCCGGCGAGAAGTTGCAGGCGTTGGTGTTCGAGCTGCCCGCCGTGACCGCGTAGGTCACCCCGGACGCGATCGACCGGTTCACCGCGGCGTCCAGCGCCGTGCTGGCGCCGCCGCCGAGCGCGAGGAGCGCCACCGCCGGCCGCACGGCGTTCGCGGTGACCCAGTCCACCCCTGCGATCACCTGGGAGAAGGTGCCGCTGCCGGCGCAGTTGAGCACCCGTACCGGCCGCAGCCGGATCTCCTTCGCCACCCCGTGCCGGGTGCCGCCGATGGTGCCGGCCAGGTGGGTGCCGTGGCCGTTGCAGTCGTCCGCCGGGCCGCCGTCGACGAGGTCGACGCCGCCGCCGGCCCGGACGCCGAAGTCGCCGTGCGTGCTCCGGATGCCGGTGTCGATGACGTACGCGTGCACGTTGTGCGCGGTGTTCGGGTAGGCGTACCGGCCGTCGAGCGGGAGGTTGCGCTGGTCGATGCGGTCCAGGCCCCACGACGGCGGGTTGAGCTGCACGCCCGGCCCGACGAGGGTCACCACCCGGTCCCGCTCCACGTACGCCACGGCCGGGTCGGCGGCGAGCCGCCGGGCGGCCCGCTCCGGCAGGTGCGCCACGAACCCGTTGAGCGCGTGCCCGTAGACGCGGTCGACGGTGGCCCCGTAGCGGTCGGCCAGTCGGCCGGCGGCGTCCGTGACGGTGGCCCGCCGGTCGTCGGCGCGTCCGATGGCGTCGTCCCTGAGCACGACGACGTATCCGTCGGTCACCGCGTTCGCGGCGTCGGCGTGCAGGATCTCGCCGGTGGCCGGGGCGGCCGCCGCGGGGGTGCCCATCGCGGCGACGACCGCGGCGGCGGCGAGTACGCCCACCGTGCGGGCCCGCCATCGCCGGGTACGGGGAAGTGTCATCTGCCGGTCCTCCTCCTGTCGGCCCCGCGCCGGCTCGTGACCGGACGCGGAGCAGCCTGGCCGTTGAGAGGAGGCTATCGGCTATATAGATCCATCTGAATGCCTATCGGAGTGTCGGCTATCCGGCGAACCGGTAGAGCACGAATCCGTACGGGGACTCCGCCCCGGCGTCCCCGCGCTGCCTGCCGGCACCGCAGGCGATCACGCTGGTGTTCCACGAGCACGTGTCGCTGCGTACGTCCGCCAGCTGGCCCAGCTCGGTCACGTCGCCCGAGCCCACCGACAACCCGGCGACGCTGCGGTCGTCCTCGACCGAGCTGGGCGGGTCGGCGAGGAGCAGCAGGTTGCCCCCGTCGAGCCGGACCGCCACCCCGCCACGGTCGGCGAGCACGGCGCGACCGTCGGGGTCGAACAGCGTGCCGGCCGACTCCGGGGAGGTCCGCCGGGCGAGCAGGTGCTCGCCGAGCGCCACGAGCCGGGTCGCCCGGGGCGCCTTCCACCGGCTCATCTTCTCCTCGGTGGCCGCCACGACCTCGGTGGTCTCGTCGTCGCCGCCGGTCACCTCCAGCAGGCACGCCCGCCGCTCGCCGCAGGGCACCAGGGCCTCCGGGCGGCGCTTGTCGTCCTCGGCCGTGTACAGCACCTTCGGCTGGGCGTCGCCCGTCAGGTCGTACGCGAGCAGCTGGTAACCGGCGTCGTCGCGGGCCACGTAGAGGCGGTCCTCGTGCGCCACCACCAGGTCGTCGTGGTCGGCCACCCCGGCGCGGGTGCGGACCACCCGGCCGCTGCCCATGTCGACCAGTCGGACCGACCGGTCGGCGCCCACCTGCACGATGCGGTTGACCTCGCCGCGCCAGGGATCGCGCGGGGAGCCGTCGAGGAAGGCCGGGCCGCCCAGGGCCTTGTCGGTGGTGACCGGGTGGACGCTGGTGCGGGCGTTGTCGTACTCGTCGCGCGGGCTGGGCTGCGACCAGACCTCCCCGCCGTCGCCCAGGCGCAGCCCGACGAGCCGCTTCCCGGCGCGGTCCACCTGCACCGCGACGCCGTCGCCGAAGATCACGTCGTCGTTGCCCAGGATCGACCGGCGCCACCGCTGGTCGCCGGAGGCGCCGTCGAGCAGCACGAGGTCCCGGGGGGTGTCGTCGCCGATCGCGTCGGCGAAGACCGCGACCGCGCCGGGCAGGGCGACGATCCCCTTCCACCGGTCGGAGGACACCGCGGTCTGCTTGCGCCACTTCACCGCGCCGGTGCCGGCGTCGACCGCCACCACCTCCAGCCGCCCGTCGCCGAGCGGATACCCGAGGTAGGCCCGCTGCCCGAGGACCGCGGTGAACATGTCCGCCGGTCGTTCCGTGCCGGCGGGCACCCGGGTCAGCTGGTCGACGGTCCGGAACTCCAGGGCGGGGTAGCGGTCCCGGGTCAGGTACAGCACCGCCGCCGTCGCCACGCCGGCGAGCGCGAGCACGGCGGCGAGCGAGATCCACAGCGCCCGGCGTCGGGGGAGCGCCGGCCCACTCCGGCCGCCGCCGGGCGACGGCGACACCGGCGTGCCGGAGACGGGTACGCCCGGCCACGCCCCCGCAGGACCACCTTGCGGTACGCCCGGCGGTGCGTGGGGTGCCACGCCTTCGGCCGGTGCGCCCGACGGGCCCGCAGCCGGCGCCCACGGCGGTGCGAACGGTGACGGGCCCGCGCCCGGCGGTGCGAACGGGTCGGCCGGTGCCGGTGCGGCGGGCACGGTCGGGGCGGTCGGCGGCCCGGCGACCATGGTCGGCGTCAGCCCGGCGGGCAGGGCCGGCGTGACGCCCTCCGGTCCGGCGACGGCGGTCGGCGTGGGGGCCGGGCCGGCGGGCACGGTCGGCGCACTGCCGTCCTGGCCGCCGACGCCGTCCCCCGGTGCGGCGGGCGCGTGCGGCGTGCTGCCGGCGGACGCGGGCTGCGCCGGCACGGCGGGCGGTGCCGGTGCGGGGGCCTGCGGTGCCGGCGCGGCGGGATCGGGCGGTGGTGCTCCGGCCGGCTGCGCCGGGGCGGGCCGTGGCGCGGGCGCGGCGAAGGCGTCGGCGGCCCGGGCGCGCCGGGGCAGGGGCAGGTCGGTCAGCGCCCCCTCGGCCACCGGCAGCTCCGGCTGCTCCAGCACGGTCGGGGCGATGCCCAGCTCGGCGTGCAGCAGCCGGGCCACCATCGGCATCCGGGTGGCGCCACCGACCAGGAACAGGCCGGAGAGCTGCTGCGGGTCGAGGCCGGCCGCGCCGATCACGTCGCGGGTCACCGCCACCGCCCGGCCCAGCAGCGGCCCGGCCACCCGCTCCAGGTCGGCCCGGGTGAGCGTGACCGCCGCCTCCACCCCCGGCACGGCCACCGGCGCCGCCGGCACCCGCGACAGCATCTCCTTCGCGCCCCGGACGTTCTCCCAGAGCTCGTGCCGCTCCCGCCACTGGGTCGCGGACTCCGGGCGGGTCAGCCGCTCCCACCGCGCCGGATGCGCCTCGGCGACCAGTTCGCCGAGCCGACCCAGCAGGGCGGCGTCCACGTCCAGGCCGCCGAGGTCGTCCGCGCCGCCCGCGGTGACGACCGTGAACCCGGAGTCGCCCCACGGGTCGGCGCCCTCGTTGCGCAGCACCGCGACGTCCAGCGTCCCCGCGCCGAAGTCGAAGACCGCGATCGTCCCGCCCACCGGCACCGGGCGGCGCAGCACCTGCGTGTAGTAGCGGGCGGCGGCCACCGGTTCCCGCAGCAGCCGGGTGCCCGGCGGCGTGGGACCGGAGAGCGTGTGCTCGGCCGCCGACGGCCAACCGGCCGTCGCCAGGGCGTCGGCCAGCACCTGGCGGCGGGCGGCGTCCCAGGTCGCCGGGCACGTCAGCACCGCCGGGGGCAGGAACCCGACCGCCTCGACGGCCGCCCGGGCCACCGCGTGCAGCGTCGCGGCCAGCAGTTCGGCCGGCGGGTACCGGCGGTCACCCAACACGACCGCGGGCTCGTCGATGCGCCGCTTCGGGTTGGGCTCGTACCGGCCCGGATCGGTGCGGGCCAGCCGCTGGGCGTCCCGGCCGGCGTGCAGCAGCCCGTCCGCGTCGGCGTACACGCCGGAGGGGATGATCGGCTGGCCGTCCACGAGCAGTGCTCGGGTGTGCCCGTCGGGCCGACGCAGCACGGCGACGGTGTGGGACGTGCCGAGGTCGACGCCGAGGGCGTACCCCTCGTGCTGGCCTGCCATCTGCCGTTACCTCCGCGGGACGAGGGGATGCCCGGCCCCGAATCGTACGCAGCAGCCGCACCAGCGCCGATCGCGCCCTGACGTGCGACTCAGGCGGCGCGGACCGTCACCCGACGATCAGGTCCAGGCCGGCGATCTGCTCGGGGTCGGCGACCACCTCGATGCCGAGGATCCGGTCGGTGACCACGAAGCTGAGCACCAGGCGGGTACGGCCGTCGACGAGCACCACCGCTCCCGGTGCGCCGTCCACGAACGCCGGGACCGCCCCCTGCGCCTTGCCGGAGAAGAAGCTGGCGACCGTGGCCGAGCCGCGTGCCTCGCCGGCCCCGCCCATCCGCACGGCCGCCGCGTCGGAGCGCAGGACGACGTGCGGGTCGAGCAGGGTGAGCAGGTCGTCGAAGCGCCCCTCGCGGGACGCGGCGAGGAATGCCTCGACGGTCCCACGCTGCCGGGCCCGGTCGGCCTCCGGCGCCGGCGACCCGCCCTGCACGCGCCGGCGGGCCCGGCTGGCGATCTGCCGTACGGCGGCCGGGCTGCGGTCGACCACGGGCGCGAGCTCGTCGAAGGAGACCGCGAACATGTCGTGCAGCACGAACACGAGCCGTTCGGTGGGGCCGAGGGTCCGGAGCACCACGTCCAGCGCGCGCCCGACCGACTCCGTGAGCATCGCCTCCCGCTCGGGGTCGACCTCGCCGTCTCCGGGCGTGGTCGACTCGTCGGCGGCCACGTCGGCGGGCCGCTCGTGCCGCGCGGCGCTGGAGCCCAGCCGGTCGAGGCAGACCCGCCCGACGGTGGTGGTGAGCCAGCCCGGCAGGTTCTCGATGCCGTCGACGTCGGCGCGGCTGAGCCGCAGCCAGGTGTCCTGGACCGCGTCGTCGGCCTCGGTCCGGGAGCCGAGCATCCGCTGGGCCACGGCGCGCAGCCGTTGGCGCTGCTCCTCGAAGCGCTCGGCGAGCAGGTCGGTGTCGCTCACGGCATCGCCATCCCGGTCGGCCTCCGGCCTTCGTGTGGCCCGGGTCACATCTGTCACGTCGCCCCTCCGGCTGTCGACAGCAGGGTGACGAAGAGGAAAGCGCTGCGGGCGGGGGCGTCGGCAGCGTAACAGGAAGGACGGCACACGATGTCCGTACAGGCCCGGATGCGGAACCCCGCGACCCTGCTTCCCGACGCGGTGAAGGCGATCAATCTGCTCTACAAGGCGGCCCACTCGGCCGGGGTCCCGGGGAGCACCCTGGAGCTGGTCCACCTGCGGGCCAGCCAGATCAACGGGTGCAGCGCCTGCCTCGATTCCGGCGCCCGCAACGCCCGGAAGGCGGGGGAGACCGAGGAGCGGCTGTTCGCGCTGGCCGCCTGGCGGGAGACGCCGTACTTCACCGACGCCGAGCGGGCCGCACTCGCGCTCGCCGAGTCCGCGACCCGGCTCGCCGACCGGGCCGACCCCGTGCCCGACGAGGTGTGGGACGAGGCCGCCCGGCACTTCGAGGAGAAGGAACTGGCCGCGCTGGTGCTCTGGCTCGCCACCACCAACTTCTTCAACCGGTTGAACGCCACCACCCGCCAGCCCGCCCCCCAGAACTGGGGCTGAGCGGCGACCGACCCGGGCGTACGGCGCGTGCCGCCGCGCGCCCGGGTCGCGTGCACGGCAAGGGGCGCTCAGACGGTGTGCACCAGCCGGAAGCGCTCGAGCAGCACCGCGGTGTCGTCGTCGACGGTGAAGCCCGGGTCGCCCAGCTCCGCGCGCACCTCCGCGCTGTGCCAGAACGTCTCGTGCCCGGCCCGCCACTGCGCCACCGACTCGTACCCCTCGCCCTCGTCGAGGGCGTGCGGCAGGTCGACGTCGCCGAGCCGGACCACGCGTACCTCGGTCACCTCGATCACCGCGACCCGCCGGCCCGCCGAGTCGACCACCGCCGAGCGTTCACCCACCTCGGGCATCGGCTCGTCCGTCCGCTCGTAGCCGAGCACGAGGCTGGACGTCGAGGTCTTCGCGCCGGACAGGATCGCGGCCACCAGTTGGTCCCGCAGCGGCCCCGGGAAGGCGAACTCCGCAGGAGGAAGATCATCAAGTTCCACGTCCGAAGGGTACGCGTCAGCGCTGCCCGGGGCGGTCGGGTTTTCGTCGACGACGTCGGCATCCACCGATGCCTGGCCCCGGCTCCGGTCACATGGAGCCATGTTCACCAGCCGAGCGCCGGTCGTCGCGACGTTCCTCGCCGCGCCACTGTCGTGGTCGCCCAGACGCCCGGCTGGCTCTGCTCTTCTGCACCGCGCACACCCGCTACTTCGAGTCCACCGGGGTCGTGATCGGTCGGGCCGGGGCTACCGGCTGTTGCCGGTCAGCGTGGTCTTGAGGGTGGAGACGGCGCGTTCGCCGAGGGCTCTACCGGCGCCAGGCCGGCGTAGGCGGCAAGGTGACCGGGTTGTCGAAGGTCGACAGGACCCCGACCGCGTCGTGGACTCCGCCGACAACGCACAGGAGCAGCTTGACCAGCACACCCGGCGAGCCGCGGGCGGGTGCTTTTAGCGCCTCCCGGCGCTGCCCGTGCACCTGCCGATCGGTGGCTCGCGACGCTAACTACCTTTGATGTACGCAATCGTGGGCTTGTCGGAGTTGTACCGAACAAAATGGTCAGTATTGCTGAAGGTGTTGCACCGGTAGCTGTCACCTTCCTGGTCGAAGAAGTCGTAGTCGTAGTGCTCTTCGTTGGAGAAATCCAGCCGGTAGGCATAGCCGCCGACATTGTCACCCGACATGTCGGCATTGGAGTGCAGCTTGTACCTCGAGATGGCCGTCGTGGTCTTGAAACTGCTCTCGGTGGTTATCCAGTCGTTTCCGCCAACGGGCCAGTTGCAGCTGATGCCGAAGTCGGTCTTCCCCATGGGTGCACCCGACCCGCCCTGGTCCGCGCCGGGTTCGCCGAGGTAGCCCACCTCGTACTTCTTCCCCTTGGCGCTGGTGAACTCCTTCCAGACGATCGCATCCTCGTTGACTTTGACGGCAACCTTCTTCGCCATTTCCTACCTCTTCCGGCAGGGCGGTCGTTGCTCCGCCTCAGCCATGCCCTGGTGTGTGATCAATGGCCACGATAGGCGAGTGATCGGCGGATCGACATAATTTGCTCACTACCGCCTCGGTCTGACCGTGTTTCGGTACCATGTCGCTTCCTGCCGTGCAGGCCAGCAGGCCATTGAAGCTCGGGTACGAGGCTCCGCCCGTATTCGCTCACCGACCGCGACCCGCTGGCGACCACCCTCCGGTTCGGCGGCGACTGGGTCACCTTCAGGCGCGGGCGCGGGACCGGCATCGCGGTCGACGACCGCCCGGCGAACGACTCCGGGATCGTGGTCTGCCGCCTGTCAGACCGACTACCGCTGGGTATGGGGCTGAAACGAGAGCGGCCCAGGCTCGGCGAATACGTCGCTGACCTGGGCCGGTACTGCTGGAGCGGGCGACGAGAATCGAACTCGCACCGTCAGTTTGGAAGACTGAAGCTCTGCCATTGAGCTACGCCCGCGTGCGCCCCGCCATCGCAGGGCGCGCCGACAGCGTACCGAATGACCCGCGTGCTCCGCGCGGCCGTATCCCCGGCGGGGTGGTGTCGGAGCGTCGGATGTCCGGTTGGTCCCCCTTCGGCGCGTTGAGGGACGCCCCGGGACTTCCGGCGGGTCGCGACGGCATAGACTGCTCGTCGCCACGGGGTGTGGCGCAGCTTGGTAGCGCACTCGCTTTGGGAGCGAGGGGCCGTGGGTTCAAATCCCGCCACCCCGACTGTCGTCCGCGGCCGGTCGCCGGGGTCGCCCTCTGTGCGGTCCCCGGCCGCTGCCGGTGCGTCCGGCCGGCTCGCCTACACTCGATGGGCTTATCACGCCCAGACTAAAACCGAGATCCGTCAAGGAGTACGCCTGTGAAGAGCACCGTCGAGACTCTGAGCCCGACGCGCGTGCGGCTCGCCATCGAGGTGCCGTTCGTCGAGCTCGAGCCGAGCCTCAGGAAGGCGTACCGGGAGATCGGGCAGCAGGTCCAGGTGCCCGGCTTCCGCAAGGGCAAGATTCCTGCGGCCGTGATCGACCAGCGGGTCGGCCGGGGCACCGTCCTCAACGAGGCGGTGCAGGAGGCCATCCCGCAGAACATCCTGGCCGCCGTCCGCGAGCACGACCTGAAGACGCTCGGCCGTCCCGAGGTCGAGATCACCGAGTTCAACGACGGTGACTCGCTGAACTTCACCGCCGAGGTCGACGTCCGCCCGGAGATCACCCTGCCGGACCCGGCCACCATCGAGGTGACCGTCGACGAGCTGCAGATCGACGACAGCGAGATCGACGAGCAGGTGAAGAACCTGCGCGAGCGGTTCGCCACCCTGAAGACCGTCGAGCGGGCCGCCCAGGAGGGCGACTACGTCCAGATCGACCTGAACGCGACCGTCGACGGCGAGGACGTGCCGGGCGGCTCCGCCAGCAACATCTCCCACGAGGTCGGCAGCAAGCAGCTCCTTTCGGGCCTGGACGAGGCCGTCGTCGGCCTGGCCGCCGGCGAGGACACCAGCTTCACCACCCAGCTCGTCGGCGGCGACTTCGCCGGCCGCGACGCCGAGGTGGCGGTGACCGTCCGCACGGTCAAGGAGAAGGAGCTGCCGGAGCTCAACGACGAGTTCGCCCAGATGGCGAGCGAGTTCGACACCATCGAGGAGCTGCGCGGCGACCTGCGGGAGCGGGTCACCCGGGGCAAGCGGGTCGAGCAGATCTACGCCGCCCGCGACAAGGCGCTGGAGCAGATGGTGGCCGCCGCCGAGGTGCCGGCGCCGGAGGGCATCGTCCGCGAGGAGGTCGAGAGCCGCAAGCAGGCGATGGTCGACCAGCTCGAGCGGATCGGCGCCTCCCTGGAGGAATACCTCGCGGCCGAGGAGAAGACCGAGGAGCAGATCGACGCCGAGCTGACCGAGGCGGCGACCGAGGGCGTCAAGGTCCAGCTGCTGCTGGACACCCTGGCCGACGCCGAGGACGTGCAGGTCTCCGACGACGAGTTCGGCCACGAGATCGTGCACCGGGCCCAGCGCGCCGGGATGGCTCCGCAGCAGTACTACGACCAGCTGGTCCGCTCGGGCGCGGCCGGTGCCGTCTTCGGTGACGTGCGGCGGGGCAAGGCCCTGGCCTCGGTCATGGAGCGCATCAAGATCAAGGACTCGGCGGGCAACGAGGTCACCCTCGACGCGCTGCGCGCCGAGAACGAGGCCGAGCACAACCACGAGCACTGACAGTGCGGGGAGGCCGCCGTCCGCCGCCTGCGGTGGACGGCGGCCGATTCCCTTTTCGGGTACGCCTCGGCGGTACTGCGCTGATAGCGAACACTGCCCGGACCGGCGCTCTGCCATCCGGCTGAGCGGTTAGTGTCGGGTAGGACGGTACGGAGAGCGAAGGGCTGCCATGACCGACATGCACATCCAAGCGAAGCCGCTCCGGGCGATCGATGCCCGCGGTGGCGACACCATTGGCAACCTCGACGACTCGGTCTACAACCGGTTGCTCAAGGAACGCATCATCTTCCTGGGCAGCGAGGTGACCGACCAGGTCGCCAACCGCATCTGCGCGCAGCTCCTGCTGCTCGCCGCGGAGGACCCGGACCGCGACATCAACCTCTGGATCAACTCGCCGGGCGGTTCGGTCTACTCCGGCATGGCGATCTACGACACCATGCAGTTCATCGACAACGACGTCTCGACCGTGGCGATGGGCATGGCGGCGTCCATGGGTCAGCTGCTGCTCTGCGCCGGCACCAAGGGCAAGCGCTACGCCCTGCCGCACGCGCGGATCATGATGCACCAGCCCTCCGGCGGTCTGGGCGGCACCGCGTCCGACATCGCCATCCAGGCGGAGCAGATGCTCTACACCAAGCGGATGTTCCAGGAGCGGGTTGCGCACCACACCGGCCAGAGCCAGGCGCAGATCGAGGCGGACTCCGACCGCGACCGCTGGTTCACCGCCCAGGAGGCCCTGGACTACGGCTTCATCGACAAGGTGATCATCGGGGCCGCCCAGGTTCCGGATGGCGCCGGGACCCTGAGCTGAGGAGCTGACGATGACCGACCTGAGCCTGCCGCCCCAGTTCGCGGCCGTGCACAACCGCTACGTCCTGCCGTCGTTCGTCGAGCGCACGTCGTACGGGGTCAAGGAGTCCAACCCCTACAACAAGCTCTTCGAGGACCGGATCATCTTCCTCGGCGTCCAGGTCGACGACGCGTCGGCCAACGACGTGATGGCGCAGCTGCTGACGCTCGAGGGCACCGACCCGGACCGCGACATCATCATGTACATCAACTCGCCCGGCGGTTCGTTCACCGCCATGACGGCGATCTACGACACCATGCAGTACGTCCGGCCGGACATCTCGACGGTCTGCCTCGGCCAGGCCGCCAGTGCGGCGGCCGTGCTGCTGGCCGCCGGCACCCCGGGCAAGCGGATGGCGCTGCCGAACTCGCGGATCATCATCCACCAGCCGGCCACCGAGGGCGGCTACGGGCAGGGCTCGGACATCGAGATCCAGGCCCGGGAGATCCTGCGGATGCGCACGCAGCTCGAGGACATGCTCTCGCGGCACTGCAACCAGCCGATCGAGAAGGTCCGCAAGGACATCGACCGTGACAAGATCATGACGGCCGAGGAGTCCAAGGAGTACGGGCTGGTGGACACCATTCTCACCAGCCGCAAGAAGGGCCTGCTGGCGGCCAACGCCGCCAGCTGAACAGCTCGGGTCGCGGTCGGCCGGGAGTCCGCTCCCGGCCGACCGTCTGACACACCCGATTTGGGGGTCGGAGAAACCTCCGCCAGCGGGTAACGTCGGGTCTGTGCCGCTCCACCGGTGCGCCGGCGGGGTGGACGAGCGGAGTGAAACGAGGCGGACGCTTCCACGTCCGCAGGCAAGGGCCGGGTCTCCGGCCGACGAGTGCAGGGAGAACGTAGGTGGCACGGATCGGTGACGGCGGCGACCTACTGAAATGCTCGTTCTGCGGTAAGTCGCAGAAGCAGGTCAAGAAGCTCATCGCGGGCCCTGGGGTCTACATCTGCGACGAGTGCATCGATCTCTGCAACGAGATCATCGAGGAGGAGTTGGCCGAGTCCGGCGAGGTGAAGTGGGAAGAGCTTCCCAAGCCGATGGAGATCTGCCAGTTCCTCGACACCTACGTCGTCGGGCAGGACCAGGCCAAGAAGGCGCTCGCCGTCGCGGTCTACAACCACTACAAGCGGATCCAGGCCGAGGCGGCCGGCGCGCCGGGCTCCGGCAGTGACGCCGTCGAGCTGGCCAAGTCCAACATCCTGCTGCTCGGCCCGACGGGGTGCGGCAAGACCCACCTGGCGCAGACCCTTGCGCGGATGCTGAACGTGCCGTTCGCCATCGCCGACGCCACCGCGCTGACGGAGGCCGGCTACGTCGGCGAGGACGTGGAGAACATCCTCCTCAAGCTGATCCAGGCCGCCGACTACGACATCAAGCGCGCCGAGACCGGCATCATCTACATCGACGAGGTCGACAAGATCGCCCGCAAGTCGGAGAACCCGTCGATCACACGGGACGTCTCCGGCGAGGGCGTCCAGCAGGCGCTGCTCAAGATGCTGGAAGGCACGGTGGCCAACGTGCCGCCGCAGGGCGGGCGCAAGCACCCCCACCAGGAGTTCATCCAGATCGACACCACCAACGTGCTGTTCATCTGCGGTGGTGCCTTCGCCGGGCTCGACCAGATCATCGAGGCCCGCACCGGCCACGGCGGCACGGGCTTCGGCGCCCGGCTCCGGTCGGTCTCCGAGCGGTCGACCGACGACATCTTCAGCCAGGTCATGCCGGAGGACATGCTGAAGTTCGGGCTGATCCCCGAGTTCATCGGCCGGCTCCCGGTGATCACCAACGTGCGCAGCCTCGACCGCACCGCCCTGGTGCGCATCCTCACCGAGCCGCGCAACGCCCTGGTCCGGCAGTACCAGCGCCTCTTCGAGCTCGACGGCGTCGAGCTGGAGTTCGAGCCGCCGGCCCTGGAGGCGATCGCCGACCAGGCGATGCTGCGCGGCACGGGCGCCCGCGGCCTGCGCGCGATCATGGAAGAGGTCCTGCTCTCCGTGATGTACGAGGTGCCGAGCAACCCCGACGCCGCCCGGGTGCTGATCACCCGCGAGGTGGTGCTCGAGAACGTCAACCCGACGATCGTTCCCCGCGAGTTCACCGGCCGGCGTGCCCGGCGGGACCGCGAGGAGAAGTCGGCCTGATCCACCGCCGCCGCGCCCGACCGCTCCGGTCGGGCGCGGTGTCGTGTCCGGCCCGGCCGACGCCGGAGGCTCGACCCAGCCGTGGCCGGGGAGCCCCCCAACCTCTTCGACCCTGTCGCCCCGCCCCCCTCCGGTCGTACGCTGATCCCCATGCGCGTCGCCGTCTGCCAGCTCAACACCCGGGACGACCGTAAGGCGAACCTCGTGGCCGCGGAGGCCATGCTGGAACGTGCGGCGGCGGCCGGCGCGGACCTCGCGCTCCTGCCGGAGTTCGTCGACTATCTCGGCCCCGCTGCGGGGCTCCCCGAGCCGGAGCCGGTCGACGGCGAGGTCGGCCAGTTCTTCGCCGGCGTCGCCCGGCGGCTGGGCATGTGGCTGATCGCCGGATCGATCCACGAGCGCGGGCCGGATCCGGCCCGCACCTGGAACACCTCCCTGGTCTTCGACCGCTCCGGCACGCTGGCCGCCAGCTACCGCAAGATCCATCTGTACGACGTGGAGATCCCCGGCCGGGTCTCCTACCTGGAGTCGGCCACCGTCGCCCCGGGCGACCAGCCGGTGGTTGTCGACGTCGAGGGCCTTCGCGTCGGCCTGTCGATCTGCTACGACCTCCGGTTCCCGGAGCTGTACCGGCAGCTCGTGGTCGAGGGCGGCGCCCAGCTGCTCGTGGTGCCGGCGGCCTTCATGGTCCACACCGGGCGGGACCACTGGGAGGTGCTGCTGCGTGCGCGGGCGATCGAGAACCAGTGCTTCGTCGCCGCGGCGGGGCAGGTCGGCGACCACGAGCCGAGCCGGAGCTGTTACGGACGCAGCATGGTGGTCGACCCGTGGGGGACAGTGCTCACCCAGGTGCCCGACGGCCCGGGCCTGGCCGTCGCCGACCTCGATCTCGACCGGCTGCGGACCATCCGCGCCGAGCTGCCGAGCCTCGCGAACCGCCGGCTCTGACGCTCACCCCTGAAGCAGTACGCCCAGCACGGCGAAGCCGGCGATCGCGGCGGCGGTGACCAGGAGCGCCGTCGTCATGCGGGACCGACCACGGCGGGCCAGCCGAGCCACCGAGACCAGGACGACGAAGACCACGAAGGCGCCGATGACCAACTGCCAGAACGGCAGCAGCAGTCCCGTCAGCGCGTCCTCGGCGAGTACGGTCACCCGGGTACGCGGGAGGTCAGCCATGACAGACACTCTGGCACGCCAGGACCGCCTTCGGACCCACGCGCTCATCACGAATGCGTGACCGCCGGCGGCCGTTCCGGACCCACAGTGACGAACGCCGATTTGCCTTCTCCGAGCGGGCGGCGTAACTTTCTCTCTGCACGCGGAAGGCCGGACAAACCGGCCGACAACGGCACCAGGCTCGTGGCGGAGACGCCGGGCGAGGCTGAGGATCCGGGCGGTGCGAGGACACTCCAAGACGGGGTTGCGATCGCGAGGCCGGCCGGGTAGAGTTCGGAAGCCGGCAGGAGCCGGGCGGATGGCCACAAAGTGGCGATCGGCCGGTCTGCGGCTTCCCACGACAGCAACGACCGCCGTGATACGGCGAGCGTCATCGTGGGCCTCGGAACACTTCCTTGATCACCTCGAACACGAGGTTGACGACGGGAAATGAGCCGAGTAAGGTAGAGGAGTTGCCCCAAGCGGGTTCCCACGATGTGGGACGCCCGAGTGGTGTGTGGTTGTTCTTTGAGAACTCAACAGGGTGCTTGATAAGCCAGTGCCAATTATGATTTATACCCCGGACTGGTCAGGCTTCGGTTTGGCTGGTCTTGGATTCCTTTGGCAACACTTTTTGTT
>NZ_JAVRFL010000045.1:0-53563 GCF_031845925.1 Micromonospora reichwaldensis
CCCCCCATCCCGGGCCGCCGGCCCGGGGCGCCGCGCGCCCCACGCCGGCCGGTGCACCGCCGCCGCCCGGCGCTCCGACCCCGGCCGGCCGGACCCACCCCGACCTGCCCCCGGCCGGGCCCGCGCGGGGTGCCGCGCATCCCGACGCCGGCCCGGCGGGTCCTGCCCTGGGCGCCGCGCGTCCCGATCCTGGCCTGGCGGGTCCCGCGCGGGGTGCCGCGCGTCCCGATCCTGGCCTGGCGGGTCCCGCGCGGGGTGCCGCGCGTCCCGATCCTGGCCTGGCGGGTCCCGCGCGGGGTGCTGCCCGTCCCGACGCCGGCCCGGCGGGTACCGCGCGGCCCGTCGCGCCGCCATCCGGGGCCGCCGGCGCGGCGTCCGTCGCGGGGGCGTCCCCGGCCGCCGCGAACCTGAGCGCGCCGCCCGGCCCGCGCCGCCCCGGACCCGGCCCGTCGGGCCCCGCCGGTCCGGGGACGCACCCCGCCGTACCGGGGGGAGCCGAACAGACCTCGTCCGGCCCGGCCGCCACTGCGCCGGGCCCGGCCCGGCCCGGTGCGAGTTCCGGTGCCGCCCGGCCGCCGGCCGTCGGGCGGGACCGGCCCGAGCCGACGTCCGGCGCGGGCCCCCGACCCGGCCCCGGCGCTCCGTCCGGCGTCGCCCGGGCGGCCGCCCCGGCGCCCCGCCCCGGGCCCGAGGACCGCGCCGCCGGGCGGGCGATCCCGCCGCACCGCGAGCCGGGGCGGCCCGAGCCGTCCGGCGTCGCGCCGGTGCCACCGCCGGGGGCCGCGGGCGAGCCGGTGGTGGCGCGGGCCGCCGCGGCTGTCGTACCACCCGTCGAGCCGGCGGACGGACCGGCGCTGCGCCGGCCCGCGGAGCCGGAGTCGCCGGACGACGACGCGGCCGGCCCCGGCGGGCTGCGCGGCGCGCGGTCCGAGCTGCGCCGCCGGATGCGTGAGCGGCGGCGGCTGCGGATGGGCATCCTCGCCCTGGTCAGCGTGGTGCTGCTCGGCGCGGTCCCGCTCTACTTCGGCATCCGTACGCTCAGCCGCGATCCGGTCTTCGACACCCTCGACGAGCTGGACGTGCCGGGCTGGGCGGCGGTGCAGACCGTCGACGACGTCAGCGGCAGCCGGTGGTGCCTGCTCGACTGCCGGCTCCGCGAACGCACGGCCACCTCCGAGCGGCCGCCGGCGGAGACGGCACAGGTCTACGAGCGGGCGCTGGCCGACGACGGCTGGCAGCCGTGGAAGGTGAGCCGCTGCCCCGAGCAACCCGCGAAGGGGAGCTACACGTGCTGGCGCCGGGACGAGCTGACCCTCGACCTGTGGGTACGCGAGCCCGCCTGCGTGCCGCCGCCGGTGGACGGGGAACCGGCGGTCGTGCCGTCGCCCGAACCGGCGACCGCTGCGGAGCAGTGCTCCGGCTCGTTGGTGTCGGTGAAGGTCCGCAACGCGATCGACGACGAGCGGACCCGGCCCCAGCCCACCACCGACCCGTCACTCACCGGGGAGGATCCCTTCCCGACGGTCAGCGAGGATCCGCTCGCGACGCCGACACCCTCACCGTCCTGAGCCGGTTTCCATCACGGACGGTAGGGTCTGGGGCTGGCGGACCGCCAGCCCCCGCCGGCCCCTCGCGGGTGCCGGGCGGCGGTGTGGGCAGGACGGTCGCACGTTCCGGGGGCGTCGGGTTCCCGGAACTCTGCTTGAGGAGGACAGGCGTGGGCTTTTTCGAGGTCGCGGCGCTGATCGCGGCGATCGCGTTCGCGATGCTGGTGCTGATCCTGACGCTGCCCATCCTGCGGCTGCGGCACACCGTGGACGCCACCACCCGGATGATCAACGACCTGAACGACCGGACCGCGCCGCTGCTGGGCGACGTGAACACCACGGTGAAGAACGTCAACACCGCCCTGGAGCAGGTGCAGACCTCCCTGGACGGGGTCAACCTCCAGCTCGCCAAGGTCGACACCATGACCAGCCACGCGCAGAACGTCACCGCCAACGTCGCGAACCTGGCGACCGTCGTCTCCGCCGCCGCCGCCAACCCGTTGGTCAAGGTGGCCGCCTTCGGCTACGGCGTACGCAAGGCCGCCTCCGCCCGGCGGCACGCCGAGACCGAGCGTGAGGTGCGCGACACCATCAAGCAGCAGCGGCGGGCCGCCAAGCGCGGCAACCGCTGATCCGGCACGACCAGGAGGAGCTCGGAGATGAGGCGGTTGTTCTGGCTCGGCATCGGGCTGGCCGTCGGCGTGGTGGTGGTCCGCAAGGCCACCCGCACCGCACAGGCGTACACCCCGGCCGGCATCGCCAGCACGGTGACCGAATCCGCTGGCGGGCTGGCGGAGTCGCTGCGTAGCTTCGTGGAGGACGTCCGGATCGCGATGGCCGAGCGCGAGCAGGAGATCCACGAGGCGTTCGCCCAGGGCGAGGCGTTCGACGACCAGTTCGCCGAGCTGCGGGAGGACCCGCGCATCGGCGACCGAGAGATCTTTCCGGAGGAACACCAGCGATGAAGACGGCGGAGATCAAGCGGCGGTACCTCGCCCACTTCGAGGCGAACGGCCACACCGTGGTGCCGTCCGCTCCGCTGCCCGCCATCAGCGACCCGAACCTGCTGTTCGTCAACGCCGGCATGGTGCAGTTCGTGCCCTACTTCCTGGGGCAGCAGACCCCGCCGTACCGGCGGGCGGTCAGCGTGCAGAAGTGCATCCGTACGCCCGACATCGACGAGGTCGGCAAGACCAGCCGGCACGGCACGTTCTTCCAGATGAACGGCAACTTCTCCTTCGGTGACTACTTCAAGGACGGGGCGATCCCGCTCGCCTGGGACCTGGTCACCAAGTCGCAGGAGCAGGGCGGTTTCGGCCTGGACCCGGAGCGGATCTGGCCGACGGTCTACCTCGACGACGACGAGGCGTTCGAGATCTGGCGCTCGGTCGGGGTGCCGACCGAGCGGATCGTGCGCCGGGGCAAGGCGGACAACTTCTGGTCGATGGGCATCCCGGGCCCGTGCGGCCCGTGCTCCGAGCTGTTCTACGACCGTGGCCCGGAGTACGGCCGCGAGGGCGGCCCGGCGGTCGACGAGGACCGCTACATGGAGTTCTGGAACCTCGTCTTCATGCAGTTCGAGCGCGGCCCGGGCACCGGCAAGGAGGACTACCCGATCCTCGGCGACCTGCCGGCGAAGAACATCGACACCGGCATGGGCCTGGAGCGGATGGCGTCCATCCTCCAGGGCGTCGACAACCTCTACGAGATCGACGAGGTCCGGCCGATCCTCGACCGGGCCGCCGAGCTGACCGGCAAGCGCTACGGCGCCCGGTCCGGGCACGTGGCCAGCGAGTCGCACCCGGACGACGTGCGGCTGCGGGTGATCGCCGACCACGTGCGTACGGCGCTGATGCTGATCGGCGACGGGGTCACCCCGAGCAACGAGGGGCGCGGCTACGTGCTGCGCCGCATCATGCGCCGGGCGATCCGGTCGGTGCGGCTGCTGGGCTGGCAGGAGCGGGCGCTGCCCGAGCTGCTGCCGGTGGCCCGGGACTGCATGGCCCCGTCGTACCCGGAGCTGGCCGCCGACTTCGACCGGATCGCCGACTACGCGTACGCGGAGGAGGACGCCTTCCTGTCCACCCTGCGGGCCGGCACCACGATCCTGGACACGGCCATCGCGGAGACCCGCACCGCCGGCAAGCCGGCGCTGTCGGGTGAGAAGGCGTTCCAGCTGCACGACACGTACGGCTTCCCGATCGACCTGACGCTGGAGATCGCGGCCGAGCAGGGCCTGGCGGTCGACGCGGAGGGCTTCCGCCGGCTGATGGCCGACCAGCGGGCGCGCGCCAAGGCCGACGCCCAGGCGCGCAAGACCGGGCACACCGACCTGTCGGCGTACCGGTCGGTGCTCGACTCGGGCGGCCCGGTGCGGTTCACCGGCTACGGCGAGGTGTCCCGGGAGTCGACGGTGCGGGCGGTGCTCGGTGTCGACGGTCCCCGCCAGGCGGCGGTCGAGGGCGACACGATCGAGCTGGTGCTCGACGCCACCCCGTTCTACGCCGAGGGCGGCGGTCAGCAGCCCGACCTCGGCATGATCACCGTCGGTGGCGGCCAGGTCGAGGTGCTCGACGTGCAGCAGCCGGTGCCCGGCCTGATCGTGCACCGCGCCCGGGTGCTGCGGGGCGAGGTGCGGGCGGGGGAGACCGGCTACGCCGAGATCGACACCACCCGCCGGCGGGCCATCTCCCGGTCGCACACGGCGACGCACCTGGTGCACCAGACGATGCGCAACTTCCTCGGCGAGTCCGCCACCCAGGCCGGTTCGCTGAACGCCCCGGGCCGGCTGCGCTTCGACTTCAACACCCCGACGGGGGTGGCGCCGAGCGTGCTGCGCGACGTCGAGCAGCAGGTCAACGAGGTGCTCCTGGCCGACCTGGAGGTGCACGCCTTCATCACCTCGCTGGAGGAGGCGCGGCGCATCGGCGCGATGGCGCTCTTCGGCGAGAAGTACGGCGAGGAGGTGCGGGTCGTCGAGGTCGGCGACTACGCCCGCGAGCTGTGCGGCGGCACCCACGTCTCCCGTTCCGGCCAGCTCGGCCTGGTGAAGATCCTCAACGAGTCGTCGATCGGCTCCGGGGTGCGCCGTGTCGAGGCCCTGGTCGGCATGGACGCCTTCAACTTCCTGGCCCGGGAGCACCTGCTGGTCTCCCGCCTCGCCGAGCTGTACCGGGTGCCCAACGACCAGGTCGCCGACCGGGTCGAGCAGACCGTGACGCAGCTGCGCGACGCCGAGAAGGAGCTGGAGAAGCTGCGGGCCCAGCTGGTGCTCGGCGGCGCGGCGGCGCTCGCGGCCCAGGCCAAGGACGTGGGCGGGGTCGCGTACGTGGGCACCGAGGCGCCGGAGGGCGCGGCCGGCAACGACGTGCGTACCCTCGCCCAGGAGGTCCGGGGCAAGATCGATCCGGCGCGGCCGGCGGTCGTCGCGGTGGCGGCCCGGGCCAACGGCAAGGCGTCGCTGGTCGTCGCGGTGAACCCGGCGGCGCGCAGCCGGGGCCTGGCCGCGTCCGACCTGGTCAAGGCGGCCTTCTCCGGTCGCGGCGGCGGCAGCCCCGACCTCGCCCAGGGCGGCGGCCTGCCGGCCGCCGAGGCGCCGAACCTGCTCCGCACGGTCGAGAAGGCGATCGCCGACGCGTGATACGTGCTCGCAGCGGCCAGGGCGGACCCGCGTGGTCCGCCCTGGTTCGCCGTTTCAGGGGGAGTCACGACCGTGAGTGAGTTGTCCCGGGGTGTCCGGCTCGGGGTGGACGTCGGACAGGTCCGGGTGGGGGTCTCCCGCTCGGACCCGCACGGCGTGCTGGCCACCCCGCTGGTGACCCTCGCCCGCGACCTCGCCGCCGCCCCGGACGCGGTGCCGGCCGACATCGTCGCGCTCGCCGCGCTGGTGGCCGAGCACGAGGCGGTGGAGATCGTCGTCGGCCTTCCGGTCAATCTCGCCGGCAAGCACGGTCCCGCCGCCGTACACGTGAAGGCGTACGCTGACCGACTGGCTGATGTAATAGCGCCCGTTCCGGTGGCGCTCACCGACGAGAGGATGTCCACGGTCGTGGCGTCTCGTAGGCTTGCCGAGCGTGGGGTCCGAGGAAAACGGCAACGAGCGGTGGTCGACCAGGCTGCCGCGGTGGAGATTCTGCAGAGCTGGCTGGACGCGCAGCGGAGGCGGACGCGATGATGGACGATCTTGACCTCGGGTTCGACGAGCAGGACCGGGGGGAGAAGGGCAAGCACCGGCGCGGCGCGGTGCGCAAGCGCAAGGGCGGCTCCGGCGGCGGTGGCGGCCGGGGCAAGACGGTCCTGGCCCTGCTGCTCGCCTTCGTCCTGCTGGGCACGATCGGCGGCGGCGCCTTCTACGGCTTCGACCGCGTCCAGAGCTACTTCGTCACCCCCGACTACGACGGCGCGGGCACCGGCGAGGTGACGGTCGAGATCAAGCAGGGCGCGCTGATCGCCGACATGGCCAACGCGCTGGTCGCCGCCGACGTGGTGAAGAGCGCCAAGGCCTTCATCGAGGCCGCCGAGGGCAACGCCCGCAGCAAGAACATCCAGCCGGGCACGTACAAGCTGCGCAAGCAGATGAGCGGCGAGAGCGCGGTCACCGCGATGCTCGACCTGAAGAACCGGATCGTCAACGGGGTCACCATCCCGGAGGGCCGGACGGCGAAGAACGTCTACAAGCTGCTGTCCGAGAAGACCAAGATCCCGGTGAAGGACTTCGAGGCGGCGGCGAAGGACCCGCTCGCGCGGGGCGTGCCGGACTGGTGGTTCAAGCGCAGCGACAACAAGAAGGTCAAGCCGTCGATCGAGGGCTTCCTCTACCCGGACACCTACGAGATCCCGCCGAAGGCGACCGCCGAGACCATCATCGAGCTGATGGTCGAGAACTTCCTCAGCGTGACCAGCGAGATGCAGTTCGCCGACCGGGTGCAGAAGGAGCGCGGGGGCATCAGCCCGTACGAGGCGCTGATCGTCGCGTCGCTGGCGCAGGCCGAGGCGGGGAACAAGGACGACCTGGGCAAGGTCGCCCGGGTGGCGTACAACCGGGTGTTCGGCGAGTTCCCGTGCAACTGCCTGGAGATGGACGTCACGGTCAACTACTACCTGGAGTCGATCGGGAAGCCGACGAAGCGGTCCGGGGACATGACCGCGGCAGAACTGGACGACCCGAAGAACCCGTACAACCGCAAGCTCAAGGGCCTGGTGCCCACCCCGATCAACAACCCGGGCAAGCAGGCCATGGCGGGTGCGATGGACCCGCCGCCGGGCAAGTGGCTCTTCTTCGTGGCGATCGACAAGGAGGGACACTCCGAGTTCGCCGAGACCTTCGCGGAACACGAGAAGAACATGGCGAAGGCCCGGGAGAACGGCATCATCTGATGACGGCCGCACGGCGGGCGGGGGTGCTCGGCACGCCGATCGCGCACTCCCTCTCGCCGGTGATCCACAACGCCGGCTACGCGGCGGCGGGACTGACCGGGTGGTCGTACACCCGGATCGAGTGCGCGGCGGCGGAGCTGCCGGACGTGGTCGCCGGCCTCGGCCCGGAGTGGGCCGGGCTGTCGGTGACCATGCCGGGCAAGGAGGCGGCGCTCGCGGTGGCCGCCGAGGTCTCGCCGGTCGCCGCCGCCGTCGGCGCCGCCAACACGTTGGTACGCCGCCCGGACGGCTCCTGGTACGCCGACAACACCGACGTCGTCGGCATGGTCGAGGTGCTCACCGACGCCGGGGTGCGCCCGGGCGCGACGGTGACGGTGCTGGGCGCGGGCGGCACCGCCCGCGCGGCGGTGGCCGCGGCGGGGCGGCTCGGCGCCCGCGCGGTGACCGTGGTGGCCCGCCGCCCGGCGGCCGTCGATGAGCTGCGCCCGGTGGCCCGCGCCGTCGACGTGCCGATGCGCGCGGCGGCCTGGGACGACGACGCGGCGACCCACCTCGGCGCCGACGTGGTGATCTCGACCGTGCCGAAGGGAGTCGCCGACCCGCTGGCCGTCGCGGCGGACTGGCGGCCCGGCACGGTGCTCTTCGACGCGCTCTACGACCCGTGGCCGACGCCGCTGGCCGCGTCGGCCGAGGCGGCCGGCTGCCGGATCGTCTCCGGCCTCGACCTGCTCCTGGCCCAGGCGGTGGGCCAGTTCGAGCACTTCACGGGCGTTGCCGCGCCCCGGGCGGCGATGGCCGCCGCGCTCGCCGCCGCCCGCGCCGCCTGACCGCCGACGCGGGGGCGGGAGTGTCCCCTGTGGTCATCCAGGGCATCCTTAGGCGACGGTTAAGACGCGCTTAGGTCCGGCTGTCGTCCCCACGTCACGCCGTGGCCGTGGTTACGCTGCTGACCGTCACCGCCCGACACACAGGGAGTTCACCTTGGCTCGGCACGGACTGCACCGCCTCACCCGGCAACCCGGCCCCCGGCGCAAGGCCGTCGTCCTCGGCGTGGCCGGCGCCACCGTGGTGGCCGGCATCGTGGCCACCACGATGCCGCTGCTGGCCGCCGACGACCTATCGATCCCGGCGACCGCCGACACCACGGCGACCATGGTGTCGCAGGATGGCGACAACGGGGCGAAGACGACGCTGGCGACCTGCGCGGTCCGCTGCGACGGCAACCCCCGGGGCGGCCGGGAGGCCGTCGTCCAGTTCGCCGTGACCACCCTGCCGGCGGCGGCGGTCAACGTGCGGGCCACCCTGCGGGTGCACGCGTGGCAGGAGTTCCCGGCGACCGTGACCGCGCACACCTCCACGGTGGACGCCCGCGCGGCCCGGCCGACGCCGGCGCTGCCGGGGGCGGTCCTCGACACCGTCTCCGGCGTGGCGAAGGGCTTCAACGAGTGGGACATCTCGGCCCTGGTGAAGGGCAACGGCACCTGGACGGTCTCGCTCGCGCAGACCGGCCTCGAGACGAGGATCTACTGGGCGTCGACGGAGAACCGCAACCCCGACCTGCGCCCGCGCCTGGAGATCCGCTACGACGTCGGCACCCGGCCCACGCCGGTGGTGACCAGCGCCGCGCCGTCGCCGAGCCGGACGGTCGCGCCGAGCCCCGCGCCGAAACCGACGCCCAGCGCCAGCCCCACCCGCGCCACCCCGAGTCCGTCGGCGAGCCCGTCGGCCGGTCCGGACCGGTGCGGCGCGGTGTCGAGCAGGCTGGTGCCCTCCTGCGGCGCCTGGTGGGGGATGTACTCCCCGTCGAACGCCGGTGACGGCTGGGACCACGGCGCCGCGGTCGCCGAAGTCGAGGCGCAGGTCGGTCGCAAGTTCGACATCGTGCACCGCTACCACGACTTCTCCAACGCCGGCAGCAACGGCGCCTTCCCCGACGCCTACCAGCGGCAGCAGATGCGCGAGGGCCGGCTGATGTTCTTCGCCTGGGAGTCGCGGATCTTCTCCTCCGGCACGGTGCTGACCTGGCAGGACGTCTACAGTGGCCGGCACGACGCCACCATCGACGCGGTCGCCGGCCGGATCCGCGACACCGGCGTGCCGGTGTTCATGGGCTTCGACCACGAGCCGGAGGACGAGCCGGCCAAGGGCAGCGACGCCGACTTCGTCCGCGCCTGGCGGCACGTGCACGACCGGTTCGCCAAGGCGGGCGCCGACAACGCGGTGTGGGTGTGGACGATGATGGGCTGGTCGGGCCACTACGACCGCTACGCCGGGCTCTATCCCGGTGACCGGTACGTCGACTGGGTGGGCTACGACCCGTACAACTTCCACGTCTGCAACGGCAGCAAGGTCTGGAAGAGTCCGGCCACCACCATCGGCGGTTTCTACCGTTGGCTGGACGAGAACCGCCTCGGGGTCGGCAAGCCGCGGATGCTCGCCGAGTTCGGCACCAACTTCGACGCGGCCGACCCGGACGCGAAGCGGCGCTGGTTCGAGGAGTTCCCGGCGGCGCTGAAGGCGCACCCGAAGATCAAGGCGGCGATCTACTTCAACTCCCCGGGGATGACCCGCCGGTCGGACACCTGTGACATGACCATGAACCACGACGCCGCGTCGGTGGCGGGGTTCGCCCGCGCCGGACGCGACAGCTACCTGCGGCAGCCCACCGGGGGCGCCCGCTGACACCGCGCGTTCACATTTCGACCCACAGTGATACGGGCGAGTCGGACATCCGACGTCCTGTGTGCGGTGTCATGTTCCTGATGCAGTGACCGCCCAATCGGCGGATATCGCCGGCCTGGGTCGACCAGGCACGCTACGCGGGTTCTCTCCCGACATGGAGGCGTAGCGTGCCCGACATCCCGCTCTCTCGGCGATCCGCCGGACTCCGCACCCGGGCGGGGGTGGTCGCACTCGTGACCGCCGCCGCCGTGCTGGCCGTCCCCACCGGGACCTCCGCCGCCCTGGTGCCGGCGCCCGAACCGGCGACCCTGGTCTCGGCCAATCCGGCCGACGCCACACCGCACGCCAGGGACGGCGAGACCCGCGCCTTCGCGCAGGTCGGCTCCACGGTGTTCGTCGGCGGCAGCTTCACCCAGATCCGGCAGACCGCCAGCGCGGCGTGGACCACCCAGCGTTACCTCTTCGCGTACGACCGGGCCACCGGCACGATCTCGACCAGCTTCCTGCCGGTGCTGGACGGCGCGGTCAACACGCTGGTCGCCGGGCCCGGCGGCACGCTGATCGTCGGCGGCACCTTCAAGAACGTCAACGGCGTCTCCCGCAAGAACCTGGTGGCGCTCAACCCCGCCACGGGCGCGATCGTCGACAGCTGGGTCGGCCGCTCCGACGGCGGCACCGTGCGCGACCTGGCGCTGCACGGCAACTGGCTCTACGTGGCCGGGGCGTTCAACTGGCTCAACGGCACCGCGCACGCCGGGCTCGGCCGGCTCAACGCCACGACCGGGGCGATCGACCCGACCTTCAACGTCGACGCGACCGTCGGGCGCCACGGAACCACCTCGTACGTGTGGACGATCGACGTCGCCCCGGACGGCGGCACCCTGGCCGTCGGCGGCAACTTCACGCTCGTCAACGACCTGCCGCGCAACCAGATGGCGCTGGTCGACCTCACCGGCACCCCGGCGGTGCTCGACTGGAGCACGGAGAAGTTCGTGCCGCCGTGCGCGGCGCCGGCGACCTTCGTGCACTACGTGCAGGACGTCAAGTTCGGTGGCGACGGCAGCTGGTTCGTCGTCGGCACCAACGGCGGCTCGGGCTGGCCGGCCGCGTACTGCGACGCGCTGGTGCGCTTCGAGACCGCCGCCCGGGGCACCGGGCAGCTCGGCACCTGGGTCGACTACACCGGCAACGACACCATCACCTCCGTCGAGGTCGCCGACAACGTCATCTACCTCGGCGGGCACTTCCGCTGGTTGAACAACCCGAACGCCAGCGACACCGCCGGCAAGGGTGCGATCGACCGGCTCGGCATCGCCGCGGTCACCCCGGCCACCGGCATGCCGGTCAACTGGAACCCCCGCCGCAGCGGCAGCGCGTCGATGCCGGCCGGCACCAGCAACTGGGGCTCCTCCGTACCGGTGCTCTGGCGCGGCAGCGACGGCCTCTACTTCGGTCACAACTCCGACGGCATGGGCAACGAGTACCACGGCCGGCTCGGGATGTTCCCGCTGACCGGCGGGCGCACCATCACCCCGAAGAACGCGCCGACCGCGACCACCGGCAACCTCTACGTCGGCACCGGCGCGGGAGAGCTGGCCAAGGTGCCGTTCGACGGGGCCAGCCTGGGCACCCCGACCACGGTCAGCCAGCCCAACTACACGGCGGCCGGCGCGACCTGGCGGGTGGACGACCGGATCTACTGGTCGCACACCGTCGCCGGGACCCCCACGGGCAGCCGGATCGACATCTCGCTGTTCAACGGCGGCGCGATCGGCGCGCCGTGGGAGGCGTCCGGCTACAACGACTGGTTCAACCCGGCGCTGATGACCGGCGCGTTCTACCTCGACGGGCGCCTCTACTACACCCGCTCGGGCGCCAGCGGCCTCTACTACCGCTACTTCGAGATCGACGGCAACTACCTCGGCGCCACCGAGTTCACGTTGCCCACCACCGGAGTCACCTGGTCGGCCGTGCGGGGCATGGCCTGGGTCGCCGGCCGGGTCGTGTACGGTGCCACCGACGGAACGCTGCGCAGCGTGCCGTTCGACCCGACGGCCGCCCCGGCGGTCGACGGAACGACGGCGACGGTGGTCCCGGCGACCGCCGGCGTGACGTGGTCAACGCCGTCGACCTTCTTCTCCGTGCAGTGACGGTCGACTGTTCGTAACGGAACATCGGTAGATTGTTCACGTTGGGCCGGCGACGGATCAGCCGTCGCCGGCCCGCACGACGTGGGGAGGGTCGTTGGTCGGCTCGGGTGGCAACCGCAGAGGGCTCGCGGTACGGGTCGTCTTCGCGGTCAAGCGCGGCTGGTACACGCTGCGCTATCCCCGGCTGACGCTGGGTCGGGGCGTGGAGATCCGCGGCCGGATCCGGCTGCGCCGGGGCGTACGGGTGAGCATCGGCGACCGCACCCGCATCAACAAGCTGGTCCGCTTCGCCGGTCCCGGCGAGGTGCGGGTCGGCGCCGACTGCCTGTTGAACGCCACCTGGATCGGCACCTGGACGTCGGTCACCATCGGCGACCGGTGCCTGCTCTCGGACTGCGAGCTGCTGGACAACGACTTCCACAACCTGCCCCCCGATCAGCGGCACGACCCGCCCGTCCCGGCCACCCGCGCCCCGATCACGATCGAGGACAACGTGTGGATCGGGGCGCACGCCCTGGTGATGAAGGGCGTGCGGATCGGCCGGGACAGTGTCGTGGGCGCCGCCACGGTGGTCCGTACGGACGTGCCGCCGCGGGTCGTGGTCGCTGGAAATCCACAACAGACGGTGAAGAAGTTCAATGACTGACGCTTCCCCCGGTACCTGGGCCACGGACGTCCCCGCCAGCGGTGGCGGCACACCGGGCCGCACCGTCACGCTGACCGACCTGCTGCGCGTCCCGCTGCACCGGATCCGGCTCGTCGGGGCCGTCGCCGCGATCGGCCTGCTCGCCGCGCTCGGCTACGTGGTGCTCGTACCGGCCGCCGTGTCCGCCAGCGCGGTCGTGGCGGTGCGTCCCGTCGTCACCGACGCGTTCACGCCCAGTGGCGCCGCCGCCGACCGGGCGGTGAACATGAACGTGGAGAGCGGCATCGCCACGGGCACCGACGTGGTGCAGCGGTTGGCCGACTCGGGCGACCTGGACCCGCGCGAGGTGCGCGACGCCCTCGAGGTCGAGGTGCCCACCGGCGGGCAGATCCTGCGCTTCGTCTACCAGGCCCCCACCGCGGAGCAGGCGGTCGAGGGCGTCAACCTCGCCGCCCAGGCCTACCTCGACGTGCGCCGCACGATGTACGAGAAGCAGCGCGAGGAGATGCTGCGCTCGTACGACGAGAGCATCGCCAAGGTCGCCGCCCAGCAGGCCGCCCTCCAGAAGCGGGTCAACAACGCGCGGGAGGGCGCCGTCGACGCCGCGGTGACCGAGCTGACCGGCATCAACAACCAGCTCACCCAGCTCAACGCCGCCCGCACCGAGATCGCCGCCGTCGACGTCAACCCCGGCTGGGTCACCCAGACCGCCGAGCGGGCCCTGGCCTCCTCCGCCGGCAACCGCCCGCTCTACCTGCTCGCCGGCCTGCTCGGCGGGACGCTGCTCGGCGTGGTGCTGGCGTACGCCTGGGAGTCGATGGACCGGCGGATCCGGTCGGTCGACGACGGCCGGGACGCCACCGGGCTCCCGCTGCTCGGCACGGTCCGCAGCCGCCGGTGGCGCGGCGGCAAGGAGGCGGTCGACGCCGACATCCGGTACGTGGCGATGGCCATCGCCGAGCGGGTGCGCCAGCCCGCCCGGGTGTCGCTGCTGACCGCCCGCGAGGAGGACCCGACGGCCATCACCGCCGGGCTGGCGGTGGCGCTGGCGGCCGTCGGCCGGGAGGTCTTCGTCGCCGACGACAGCGGGCGCGCCGACCGGCTGCGCAGCACCGTGCTCGCCGACCGGGAGCGGCTGCCCGCCGCGGCGGACCCGTCCCGCCCGCTCGTCCCGAAGCCCCGGCCGGCCGGCTCGACGACGGACGGCAAGAGCGGCGGCACCGCGGAGCCGGCCGCGGCCCGTCGCCCGTCGCCGCACCCGATCGGCGCCCGCCCGTCCACCGACCCGGACGCCACGCTGACCCTGCCCCGGGTCACCTCGACGGCGGCCGGTGAGAACGGCAAGACGTCGAGCACCGACCCGGTGACCGTGGGCGCGGGCAGCGTCCGGTTCGGCATCTGGCGGCAGGGCGCCGACCACAGCCTGGTGCTGTTCAACGCCCCGCCGGCGGAGTCCGACGAGCGCGGGGTGGCCGTCGCCCGGCAGGGCACGGCGGTCGTGGTGGTCGAACAGGACCGGACCCGGCAGGGCGACCTGCGCCGCCTCGTGGAGCGGCTGCGCGCCGCCGGTGTCACCCCGCTCGGCTTCGTGTTGACGCGCTGCGGCCGGGGCTGATCCGTGCCGGTCACCCGCGCGCCGGCGACGACCGAGCCGGGCGGCGGCCCGGGCGCCGCCGCGTCGCTGCCGCAGCCGCCGCCCCCGCCCCGGTTGCCGCTCTGGCCGCTGGCGTTGATGTTCGGCCTGGTGCCGGTGTGGTGGCTGGCCGGCGCGTTCTACCTCGGGTGGCCCCTGCTCGGGGCGCTGCTGTTCGCGCTGCTGTTCATCCGGGGCCGGGTGCCGCTGCCCCCGGCCGCCGGGATCTGGCTGCTGTTCCTTGCCATTGTGGTGGTCAGCGCCACCCAGTTGCAGACGCCGGCCTCGGTGCTGACGTTCGCCCTGCGGCTCGCCTTCTACCTCACCGCGCTCGTGGTGGGCGTCTACGTCTACGCGGTCGCCCGGGAACGCCCCGACCAGGTCACCGTCCTCCTTCCGCTCTGCGCCTTCTGGTTCGGGCTGGTCGCGCTGGGCTGGCTGGGCGTGCTGGCGCCCCGGTTCGCGCTGACCACCCCGGTGGAGGTGCTGCTCCCGGGCGGGGTGGCCAACACCCCGTTCATCCAGGACATGGTCCACCTCACCACCGCGGAGTACAGCGCCCGGTCGTTGAACCCGATCTACCGGCCGGCCGCGCCGTTCGCGTACACCAACAACTACGGCAGCGCGTACGCGATGACGCTGCCCTGCGTGGTGGCCTTCACCATGCTGCGCCGGCGCGGCGCGCTGCGCTGGGCGCTGCTGGCGTCGCTGCCGCTGTCGCTGGCGCCGGCCTTCCTCACGCTCAACCGGGCGATGTTCCTCAGCCTCGGCGCCGGGCTGGCGGTGCTCGGCGTCCGGGCGGCGCTGCGCGGCAACGTCCGGGTGGCCGCGTCGATCGTCGGGGTGGTGGTCACCGGTGGCCTCGTCACCCTGTTCATCCCGGTCACCCAGCTGATCGGCAACCGGGTCGAGTCCAGCGACACCAACACCGACCGGCTCTCCCTCTACGTGGAGGTGATCCGGCGGGTACGGGAGTCGCCCTGGCTCGGCTACGGCGCGCCGGTGAACGTCGACACCGTCAGCGCCGAGGCGCCGATCGGCACCCAGGGGCAGTTGTGGATGGTGCTCTTCAGCCACGGCGTCCCCGCGCTGCTGTGCTTCCTCGCCTGGTTCGTGGTCGCCGCGCTGATCTGCGCCCGGGCCACGTCCGCCGCCGGGCAGTGGCTGGCCGTGGTGCCGGTGGTCTGCCTGGTGCAGATCCCCTTCTACGGCATGGCCAACCAGAACCTCGCGGTCGCCTTCTTCGCGGTCGCCTTCGCGATGGCGCTCACCGAGCGGGAGACGGCGGCCCGGCTGCACCGCCCCCGCATCCCGCGCCCGAAGGCGGTGCCCGCATGACCGCCGCCACCCGCCCGCCGTCCGGCCCTCAACCGGCCTCCACACCCGCCGCGTCGGACCCGTCCGGCCCCCAACCGGCCGCCGCACCCGCCGCGTCGGCCCCGTCCGGCGACGACACGGAAACCCGGCGCAGCGTCCGCAGCGGCGTGGCCGGGCTGGTCGGCGCGGCCACCAGCGGCCTCTTCGGCTTCCTGCTCGCGGTGGTCATCACCCGCGGCTACGGCACGGTCGGCTCCGGGGCTTTCTTTGCCGCGATCGGTGTGGTCACCGTCGCCACCGCCGTCTGCACCCTCGGCGCGGAGACCGGGCTGATGTGGGCGCTGCCCCGCCGGCGCCTCGGCGCGCGGGGCGACGCCGCCCGGGTGCTCCCGGTGGCGCTGGTCCCGCCGCTGCTGGTCGCGGTCGCCGTCGCCGTGGGCGGGGTGCTCGCCGCCGACGCGCTCGCCCCGCGCCTGCTCGGCGGCTCCGGCGCCGACGGCGCGGCCCCGCTGACGGCCAGCTTCGCCGCGGTGCCGGTGGTGGTGGCGATGACGCTGCTGCTCGCGGCGCTGCGCTGCGTGCGCCCGATCCGGGCGTACGTCGGGGTGCAGTTCTTCCTGCTGCCGGTGGCCCGGCCCGTGCTGGTCGGCGCGGCGGCCCTGGCCGGCGGTGGCCTGCTGGCCGGCATGACCGGCTGGCTGGTGCCGGCGGCGCTCGCCCTGCTGGCCTGCCTGACGCTGGTGGCCGGCCCGCTCGGCGTCGGCCGGGGCGCGGCGCTGCGGCCCGCGCCGGACGACTGGTCGGCGTTCTGGCGCTTCGCGCTGCCCCGGGCCGCGTCGGCCGCCATCGACGCCGGCAACATGTGGGTGGGCGTGCTGCTCACGTCGGTGCTCGCCGGGCCGGCCGACGCCGGCGTGTTCGGCGCCGTCGGGCGCTACATCCTCGCCGGCCAACTGGCCATGCAGGGGCTGCGGGTGGCGGTGTCGCCGCAGCTGTCCCGGCTGCTCGGGCGCGGGGACCGGGCCGCGGCGGCGGCCGTGCACCGGCAGTTGACCACGTGGGGGCTGGTGCTGTCCTGGCCGGTCTACCTGCTGCTCGCCGTCTTCGGGCTGGCCTTCCTCCAGCTCTTCGGGCCCGAGTTCACCGCCGGCGCCCCCGCGATGACCGTGCTCGCGCTGGCCATGCTGGTCAACACCGGGGTCGGCAACGTGCAGAGCCTGCTGCTGATGGGCGGGCGCAGCGGGCTGCACCTGGCCGCCACGCTGGCCGGGCTGCTGGTCACGGTCTCCCTCGGGCTGTGGCTGATCCCGGCGCACGGCGCGACGGGGGCGGCGCTGGCCTGGGCGCTCGGCATTGCCACCGAGAACCTCACGGCGGTCGGCTGCGCCCGGGCCGTGGTCGGCCAGCCGCTTGTCGACGCGGCGATGCTGCGGGCCGGGGCGGCCACCGTCGCCGGGGTGGGGGCCGCGGCGGGGATCGGGGTGCTGGCCGGCGGCCGGGGGATCGGCGGCCTGGCCGTGGCCCTGGGCGTGCTGGCCGCCGGCTGCGTCGGCTTGTTGACGTTGCCCCGGGTGCGGCACCGCATCCGGGTGACCATGGTGCAGGTCCGTGGGCGGCAGGAGGCGGCCCCGGCCGCCACCGGGCGCGCCCCGGAGGAATCGAAGGGCAGGTGAGGTCGTCGTGCCGTCCATCCGAGACCGGGTGAAGCAGCTCGTACCGACCCAGGTGACGGAGCGGGTGCGGGAGTCGCTCGTCGACTACGGGGTACGGACCAGCGACCGGCGACCGCTGCCGGACTTCCTCATCATCGGCACCAAGCGGGGCGGCACCACCTCGCTGTGGAACTACCTGATCCAGCACCCGCTGGTGCCCCGGCTCTTCCCGGCCTGGAACACCAAGTCCTCGCACTACTTCGAGGAGCACTGGCGCCGGGGCGAGGCCTGGTACCGCTCGCACTTCCCCACCCAGCGCCACCGGGAGGTGCTGGAGAAGCGGCACGGCGGGCAGGTACGCGTCGGCGAGGCGGCGCCGCTGTACATGTTCCACCCCCTCGCGGCGCAGCGGGTCGCGGCGCTGATGCCGTCGGTGCGGTTGATCGTGCTGCTGCGCGACCCGGTGGAGCGGGCGTACTCGCACTGGAAGGAGCGGCGCACGCACGGCATCGAGCCGCTCGACTTCGCCGCCGCGCTCGCCGCCGAGCAGGAGCGCACGGCGGGGGAGCGGGAGCGGCTGATCGCCGAGCCGGAGTACTTCAGCGAGCCGTACGACTGGTACACCTACCGGGCCCGGGGCCGCTACCTGGAGCACCTGGAGCCGTGGCTGGAGCGCTTCGACCGGGAGCAGATCCTCTTCCTGCCCAGCGAGGACCTCTACCGCGATGCCCGGTCCACCTACCGCCGGACGCTGGACTTCCTCGGCCTGCCCCCGCACGACCTGCCCGACTTCAAGGTCTACAACGACCGCCGTTCGTCGCCGCTGGAGCCGGCGGTGCGCGCCGAGCTGACCGAGTACTACCGCCCGTACAACGACGCGTTGCGGCAGCGGTTGGGGCTGGAGCTCGACTGGCCGGACCAGGCCCCGTGACGGCGCGGGCCACCGCCGCCGACCCCCGCACGCGCACCGACGGGCTGGGCTGGGTCACCCGGGCGGTGTTCGGCGACGAGCGGATCGCCCTGACCGTGGGCGCCCCGCCGCCGCCCGGGCACCGTGCCGTCGCCCGGTACGCCGTCGTCCCGTCGCTCGCCCGGGCCCGCTTCCTGCTGCCGCTCGGCGCGCCCCGGGCCACGGCCGCCTCGCTGCTGGCGTACAACGCGCTGCGCCCGCCGAAGGTGCGGGCCGTGCGGGCCGGACTCGGCACGCTGGCGCGGGTCGGCGCGGTCGACCTGGCCCCGTTCCCCCGGCTGACGGTGTCGCTGCCCGAGGGCGTCGCGGCCGACGAGGCGCTGCTGGCCGGGCGGCTGGGCGCCGCGCTCGGGAGACCGGCGGTGTACGCGGCCTGCGGGGTCCGCCCGCCGGACCCGAACCACAAGCCCACCCTGCAACTGTTCGGCCCGGACGGCCGGGCCCTCGGCTACGCGAAGATCGGCTGGAACGGGGCCACCCGGGCGCTGGTGACCGCCGAGGCGGCGGCCCTGCGGGAGTTGCCGGCGGTGACCGGCGTGCCCGACCACCCGGCGGCGCCCCGGCTGCTGGCCGAGACGACGGCCGTCGGTCAGGTCGTCGCGCTGGTCGAGCCGCTGCCACCGGCCGTGCGGGGCGTGTCGACCGGCGAAGCGCCGCGGATCGCGGCCCTGCTGGCCGTGGCCCGCCGGGGCCGCCCGCCGGCGCCACCGCGCCCCCTGGCCGGGTCGGCGTTCCTGGCCCGGCTCGCCGCCGACGCCGGGCGCGCCGCCGCCGGCACGCCGGACGGGGCCCGGGTGGTCGCCGCCGTCGCCGCCCTGACCGACCGGCACGGCGGCACGACCGTCGAGTTCGGGCACTGGCACGGCGACTGGGTGCCCTGGAACCTCGGCGTGCACGCCGGCCGCCTCGTCGCCTGGGACTGGGAGCACAGCGGGCCGGACGTGCCGCTCGGCTTCGACCTCGCGCACGACGCGTTCCAGCGGGCCCTGGTGCTGCGGGGCGAGCCGGCCGCGGCGGCGGCGCGGGCCGTCGACGCCCACCTCGACCGGTACGGCACCGACCTCGGGCTCGGGCCGGCGGCCCGGCGGCTGGTGGCCGACGCCTACCTGCTGGAGATGTGGCTGCGCACCTGGCGCCTCGCCGACGCGGGCGCCGGCTGGAACACGGCGCTGCATCCCGCCCTGCTGGACGTCATCGAGAAACGACATAGCGGCTGATCCACCGAAATCGCCGGAGCCTGCGAGCCACCGTCGACTCCGGATAGTGACGAAGGAACTCCAGGTCGTGACGATCGTCGATGCCGATGGTCGACGCGGCGCACCCGATCCGCCACCCGCGGAGATCGACTTGTCGCCCGGTCGCCCTATTTCACCGGCCGGGGGACGTGTGATCTGCTGTCGCGTGGCGACCACCGAACATCCAAGCGAACTTGTGGGGAGTCGCGTGGAAACGACGACCGAGGAAGCCGGCGAGCCCGGAGTCCTGCTCCTGGTGGGCTCCAGCGGCGGCCACCTGGCCCAACTGCTCGCCCTGCGCCCGTGGTACGAACGCTGGCGGCGGTGCTGGGTCACCTTCGACACACCCGAGGCGCTCTCGCTGCTGGCCGGCGAGGAACTCGTCCCGGCGCACCACCCGACCACCCGCAACGTGCCGAACCTGCTGCGTAACGCGGTCCTCGCCTGGCGGGTGCTGCGGTCGCGCCGGGTCGCCGCGGTGGTGACCACCGGCGCCGGGGTGGCCGTCCCGTTCGTGGTGCTGGCCCGGCTCCGGCGCGTGCCGACCGTCTACATCGAGGTGTACGACCGCATCGACACCCCGACCCTGACCGCCCGGCTCTGCCGGCCGTTCCTCTCCGCGATGCTCGTGCAGTGGGACGAGCAGCGCCGCCAGTACCCGGAGGCCACCGTCGTGGGGACCCTGCTGTGAGCGCCGAGAGCACCGGAACCACCCCCGTCCACCGCGTCGCCCCCGGCCGTCCCCGGCCCGCACCCGCCGCCCGGGTGCCCCGGCCGCGCGACTCCGGCGGCCTCGCGCAGGCCCGGCTGCTGGTCGCCGTCGGCACCGACAAGCATCCGTTCGACCGCCTGGTCGGCTGGCTGGAGGAGTGGCATCCCGCCGTCGCCGAGGACGTCGGGCTGACCGTCCAACACGGACACACCCGGGCCCCCGGGGTGCCCGGGGCGATGCCCTTCCTCGGTCACGACGAGCTGCAGACGGCGATGGCCGAGGCCGACCTCGTGGTCTGCCACGGCGGCCCGGCCACCATCCTGGAGGCCCGCCGGCACGGTCACCTGCCGATCGTCGTCCCACGGGACCCGACCCGGGGCGAACACGTCGACGACCACCAGCAGTTGTTCGCCCGCCGCCTGGGCGCGGCCGGCATGGTGGCGCTGGCCGAGACCCGGGAGGCGCTGTTCGAGGCGCTCACCGCGGGCCTCGCCGACCCGTCGCGGTTCGCCGTCGCGGCCGACCCGGACGCGTCCCGGGCGCGTCGCGCGGCGGTCGAGCAGGTGGGACGGATCGTGGAGGACCTGGTGGCCGCGTCGACCCGACGACGGCAGCGGACGAGGTGGCGGCCGTGGGCACGGCCGGCCCGGAACGGAGAGCGGCGATGACCGAACACCCGAGCGTGAGCGCGGTGGTGCCCACCCGGGACCGCCCGGAGCTGCTCCGGGCCGCCGTACGCGCCATCCTCGACCAGGACCACCCCGGCCCGATCGAGGTGGTGGTGGTCTACGACCAGTCCGAGCCGGACGCCTCGCTGGCCGAGCTGTCCCGCCCGGACCGGCTGGTCCGGGTGATCCGCAACGAGCGCGCCCCCGGCCTGGCCGGCGCCCGCAACTCGGGCGTCCTGGCCGCCACCGGCGAGCTCGTCGCGTTCTGCGACGACGACGACGAGTGGCTGCCCGGCAAGCTGCGGGCCCAGGTCGAGGCGCTCGCCGCCCACCCCGACGCGGAGTTCGTCAGCTGCGGCATCCGGGTCAGCTACGACGGGCACACCGTCGACCGGGCGCTGCCGAAGGACTCCGTCACCCTGGCCGACCTGCTGCGGGACCGGATGACGGAGCTGCACCCGTCGACCTTCCTGATCCGCGCCGCCGCGCTGCGCGACGGGTTCGGGCTGGTCGACGAGGAGATCCCGGGCAGCTACGCGGAGGACTACGAGTTCCTGCTGCGGGCCGCCCGCAGCGCGCCGCTGGTCAACCTGCGCACGCCGTACGTGCTGGTGCGCTGGCACAAGCGGTCCTACTTCGCGCAGCGCTGGGACACCATCTCCGAGGCGTTGCAGTGGCTGCTGGAGCGCTACCCCGAGTTCGGCACCCAGCCGGCCGGCGAGGCGCGGGTCACCGGGCAGATCGCCTTCGCCCGTGCCGCGTCCGGCGACCGGCGGGGCGCGATGCGCTGGGCCCGGCACACCATCCGGCGCAACCCGCGCGAGCCGAGGGCGTACCTGGCCCTCGCCGTGGCCGGGCGGATGGTCCGCGCCGACGCGGTGCTGCGTACCCTGCACAAACGCGGCCGGGGCATCTGAGCGCGCGCTCAGGGCCGGGTGTGTCGCTCGGCGGCGTCGAACGCGGGCGCGAGCGGGGCCAGCGCCGCGCGGAGCTGGTCGGGCAGTGAGCCGGAGGGCACGACCAGCCCTCCGGCACCGAAGCCCCCGGCGGCCCCCGCGTTCCCGGCCGGCTGGAGCCAGCCCTCCAGTGCGATGCGCACCGCCGCGGCCACGCTTGCCGCGAGAACGCGGGCCGTGTGCGCTCCGGCGTCACCCAGGCGTTCGGCGATCGCTGCCGTGAGCGGGGGCTCGATGCCGGTGGTGGTGTCGAGGAACGCGTCGCGCAGCGCGGTCCGGGTGGTGATCAACAGCAGCACCTGGCGTTCGTGCTCGCCGGTGTTCGCGTACTGCTCGACCACTGCTTCGGTGACGGCGTCGGCCAGGCGCGCTCCTGCGGGCCGGGCCGCGACCGCCGCCGCGATCCGCGCCTCCCGGTCCGCGGTGACGGCGGAGACGATCGCCTGCTCGCGGCTGGCGAAGTAGTTGTTGTAGGTGCGCGGCGAGACCCCGGCCGCCTCGGCGATGTCCTCGACCCGCACCTGGTCCGGTCCGTGCTGCACGGCCAGGCGCAGGGCCGCCTCGCGCAGCGCCTCGCGGGTGGCCTGCTTCTTCCGCTCCCGCAGCCCCGGTGGTGGCGTCGTCACGGTGTCAGCGTCCCACGCAGGGCTGCGCCTGCGCAAAGTTGCGTGAACGCAAACTTGCGCGCACGCATCTTTCCTGTCAGTCTCGACCCGACCGGGACCGACGGAGAGGACGCCGCCATGCGCGCAAGAGGAATGACCTACGACACCGGATTCGTCGTGCACGGCCAGACGTCCCGCGAGCGCTTCGACCTCGCGGTGGTCCGGCGCGAGCTGGCCATCATCCGCGACGACCTGCACTGCAACGCGGTCCAGATCATCGGCGGCGACCCGGATCGACTGGAGCTGGCCGCCGGCGCCGCCGCCGACCTCGGCCTGGAGGTCTGGTTCTCGCCCTATCCGCTGGAGCTGGATCCGGAGCAGATCCTCACGCTCTTCCGCGACTGCGCCGAGCGGGCGGAACGGCTCCGGCAGCAGGGGGCCGCGGTCGTGTTCGTCGCAGGGGTCGAGCTGAGCGTGATGAACCGCGGGTTCCTGCCCGGCGAAAGCCCCGAGGATCGGGTCGCGCAGCTGATGAGCCGACCCGAACGGCGGGCCGAAGCCATCCGCGAACTCGGCGTGCACATCAACGCGTTCCTCCGCGACGCCGCGGCCACGGTCCGCGAGCGCTTCCAGGGCAGGCTCACCTACGCCTCCATCCAGTTCGAGCAGGTCGCCTGGACTCACTTCGACATCGTGGCGTTCGAACTGATCCGCTCCGCCGAGGTCGCCGACCGGTTCCGGGACGCGGTGCGCACCCTGGCCCAGGGCCCGAAGCCGCTCGCCATCACCGGGTTCGGCACCGCGGCCTACCGCGGGGCGGGAGATCGCGGTGGGCGGGTGCTGGAAGTGGTCGAGCACGACCCGGAGACCCGGGCCCCGGTACGGCTCAACGGCGTGTACGAGCGCGACGAGGCCGGCCAGGCCACCTATCTGAGCGAGCTCCTGGAGATCTTCGAGACCGAGGGCGTCGACAGCGCGTTCGTGTTCCTGTTCGCCCTGCCCGGCTACCCGCACCGCCCGGACGGCGACCCCAGGGACGACCTGGACCGGGCCAGCCTGGGCATCGTCAAGCTCCTCGAAGGACGCCGTGGGCAGACCTACCCCGACATGGAATGGGAGCCCAAGGCCGCCTTCGCGGCAGTGGCACAGCGCTATCGGAGGTGACCGGCCCGGAACAGACGGAAGCGGCTGAGGCCGGGCGGCGGGCCACCCCGGCGGTCGCGGCGGGTCGTGCCGCGTCCGCAGGACGGGACGCGGCGGGCACCGCACGGCGGCGGCCACCGGGCGTGACAGACTGACCGCTGTGTTGCGCTGGTTGACTGCAGGGGAATCGCACGGTCCCGCCCTCGTCGCGATGATGGAGGGCGTGCCCGCCGGCGTCGAGGTGACCACCGGGGACATCGCCGGTGAGCTGGCCCGGCGCCGGCTCGGCTACGGCCGGGGCGCGCGGATGTCGTTCGAGCAGGACGAGGTGGAGGTCATCGGCGGGCTGCGGCACGGGGCGACCCTCGGCAGCCCCGTCGCGATCCGCGTCGGCAACTCCGAGTGGCCCAAGTGGCGCACCGTGATGGCCGCTGACCCGGTCGACGCGGAGGAACTGGCCAGCCAGGCCCGCAACGCGCCGCTCACCCGCCCCCGCCCGGGGCACGCCGACCTGGCCGGCATGCAGAAGTACGGCCACACCGACGCCCGGCCGATCCTGGAGCGGGCCAGCGCCCGGGAGACCGCCGCCCGGGTCGCCGTCGGCACGGTCGCCAAGGCGCTGCTCCGGCAGGCCCTCGGCATCGAGATCGTCTCGCACGTGGTGGAGCTGGGCCCGGTCGCCGCCAAGCCGGGGCTGCGCCCCACGCCCGCCGACGCCGACCGCATCGACGCGGACCCGCTGCGCTGCCTCGACCCGGAGGCCAGCGCCCGGATGGTCGCCGAGGTCGACGCCGCGAAGAAGGCCGCCGACACCCTGGGTGGCGTGGTCGAGGTGCTGGCGTACGGGGTGCCGCCGGGCCTGGGCAGCCACGTGCAGTGGGACCGCAAGCTCGACGCCCGGCTCGCGACCGCCCTGATGTCGATCCAGGCCATCAAGGGCGTGGAGATCGGCGACGGCTGGCAGCAGGCGCGCTCCCGAGGCTCCGAGGCGCACGACGAGATCATCCCCACCGCCACCGGCGTACGTCGGGTCACCGACCGGGCCGGCGGGCTGGAAGGCGGCATCACCACCGGCGAGCCGCTGCGCGTGAAGGCCGCGATGAAGCCGATCTCGTCACTGAACCGGGCCCTGGCGACGGTGGACGTCACCACCGGCGAGCCCGCCACCGCGATCAACCAGCGCTCGGACGTCTGCGCCGTGCCCGCCGCCGCCGTCGTCGCCGAGGCGATGGTGGCGCTGGTGCTGGCGGAGGCCGCCACGGAGAAGTTCGGCGGCGACTCGGTCGCCGAGATCCGCCGCAACCTGGCCGGCTACCTCGACGCCCTGGTGATCCGGTGAGCGCGGGTCGGCGGGCGGGGCGCGCGGCGGCTCGGCGGTGCGGCTGATGGCGCCGGTATGCGTGCTGGTGGGGGCGCCCGGCTCGGGCAAGACCACCGTCGGGCTGGCGCTTGCCGAGCTGCTCGGCGTGGAGTTCCGCGACACCGACCTGGACATCGTGCGGCTGGCCGGCAAGCCGATCTCCGAGATCTTCATCGACGAGGGTGAGGACCACTTCCGTACCCTCGAACGGGCGGCGGTGGCGGCGGGGCTGGCCTCGTGCGGGGGCGTGCTCGCCCTCGGCGGCGGCGCGATCCTCGCCGAGGAGAACCGCGCCGCCCTGGTCGGGCACCCCGTGGTCCACCTCTCCGTCGAGCTGTCCGACGCGGTCAAGCGGGTCGGGCTCGGCGGGGGCCGTCCACTGCTGGCGATCAACCCCCGGGCGACGCTGAAGTACCTGCTGGACCAGCGCCGTCCCCTCTACGCCGAGGTGGCCACCGCGACGGTCGTCACCGACGGGCGGGAACCGGCGGAGATCGCCGCCGAGATCGCCGCGCTGCTCAAGCGCTGAGCCCCGCACCGCCGCGGGCCCCGGGACCCCGGCGGCCGGGTCAGTCGCGGGCGATGCCGTCGAGCACGTCGGCCAGGCCCTTCGGCTCGCTGAGCATCGGCCAATGGCCGGTGGGCAGCGCGTACAGCCGGCCGCCGGCCAGCCCGACGAAGAACGGGTGACCCTGCGCGATCATGTCCTCGACCACCGCGAGCGGGAAGGTGCTCGCCACCAGGGCCGTCGGCACCGCGCGCCCACCGGTGCGACGGACCGGGTCGGTGGCGGCGCGCAGCGGGTGGGCGGTGGCCCGCCGCCGCAACAGCGCGAGCGCGGCAGGAGTCAGCCCGGCCAGGTTCTGCGGGTCCTGGTCCGGATCGAACGCGGGCGGCGGCAGCAGGTGACCGTCGCCGATCTCGGCGCGCAGCCGCTCCTGCTCCTCGGGCGGGTTGCTGTCGAACTGCGACATGCCGTCGGGCATCGGCCCGCTCTCCACGTAGACCACCCGGGCGATCCGCTCGCCGAGGCGGTCCGCCGCCTGGGTCACCGGCAGCCCGCCGCCGGAGTGGCCCACCAGCACGACGTCGTGCAGCTCCTCCACCTCGATCAACCGGACGATGTCGGTGGTGTGTGTCTCCAGGCCGACCTCCGGGCCGGCGAGGTGGGCGCGCTCGGCCACCCCGGTCAGCGTCACCGGGTGGACCTCGTGGCCCTGCCCGCGCAGCGCCGCCGTCACGTCGCGCCACGCCCAACCGCCCAACCAGAACCCCGGCACCAGCACGAACGTCGCCATCGCGGCCTCCCTCTCTCGTCGTTCGCGACCACCGTACGATCGAATCCGGACGCTTTCCGCCCGCTTTGAAGGAGTGGTCCGTGTCGCATCCCGCCGCCCGGGTGCTCGGCATGCTCGAACTGCTTCAGAGCCACCACCGGCTCACCGGGGCGGAGCTGGCCCGCCGGCTGGGGGTGGACGGGCGTACGGTGCGCCGCTACGCCGCGACCCTGGCCGAGCTGGGCATCCCGGTCGCCGCCGAGCGGGGCCGCCACGGCGGCTACCGGCTGCGCCCCGGCTACAAGCTGCCGCCGCTGATGCTCACCGACGACGAGGCCGTCGCCGTGCTGCTCGGTCTGGTCGCCGCCGAGCGGCTCGGGCTGGGCACCGAGGAACCGGCGACCGCGACCGCGCTGGCCAAGATCCGCAGGGTGCTCCCGCCCACGCTCAGTGACCGCCTCGCGGCGGTGCAGGAGCACCTCGGCTTCACCCTGCGGCGATCGGCGCCGCAGCCCCGGCCGGCGACCGGGACGCTGCTCACCCTCGGCGCCGCCGCCCGGCACCGGCGCCGGGTACGGCTGGAGCACCGTTCCTCTTCCGGCACGGTGACCCGCCGGGAGCTCGACCCGTACGGGCTGGTCTTCCACTCCGGGCGCTGGTACGTCACGGGCCACGACCACCTGCGCGGGGAGGTGCGCACGTTCCGACTGGACCGGATCGGGGAGGTGCTGCCGGGGGAGGAGACCTTCACCGTGCCCCAGGGCTTCGACCCGGTCGCCCAGGTGACCCGCTCGCTGGCCCGCGTCCCGTACGCCCACGACGTCGAGGTGCTGCTGGAGGCCGACCTGGCCGCCGCCCGACGCCGCCTGCCGCCCAGCGTGGCCGAGCTGAGCACGACCGACGGAGGCGTGCTGCTGCGCGCCCGCGCGGAGAACCTGGCCGGGATGGCCCAACTGCTCGCGGGGCTGGGCTGGCCGTTCACCGTCGTACGTCCCGAGGCCCTGCGCGCCGAGGTCGCCGCGCACGCCCGGGGGCTGGCCGCGTGGGCGGCCCGGGTGCCCGGGTGATCCCGCCCCGGGGGTCCGCCCGCGCGCTCCCGCCCCGACGCGGGAACGGGTGGCCACGAAGTGGACAGTTCCCCCCTCGGATCGGGCGGCTGGACTAGGCTGCCGGCGATGGACGAGGTGACCCGGATCCCGGTCGGCGGCGAGCGCCCGTACGACGTGCTGGTGGGACGCGACCTGCTCGACACGTTGCCGGGCCTGCTGCCCGACGCGACCCGGGTGGCCGTGCTGCACGCGCCGCCGCTGAGGGAGCTGGCCGACGCGCTCGGCGGTCGGCTGAGCGCCGCCGGCGCCACGCCGCTGCTGGTCGAGGTGCCGGACGCCGAGGCGGGCAAGCGCATCGACGTGGCGGCGACCTGCTGGGACCGGCTGGGCGAGGCCGGCTTCACCCGTACCGACGCGGTGGTGGGCGTCGGCGGCGGCGCGGTGACCGACCTGGCCGGCTTCGTCGCGGCCTGCTGGCTGCGGGGGGTGCGCTGGGTTCCGGTGGCGACCTCGCTGCTGGGCATGGTCGACGCGGCGGTGGGCGGCAAGACGGGGATCAACACCGCCGCCGGCAAGAACCTGGTGGGGGCGTTCCACCCGCCGGTCGGCGTCCTCGCCGACCTGGCGACGCTGGACAGCCTCCCGCCGGCCGACCTGACCGCCGGGCTGGCCGAGGTGGTCAAGTGCGGCTTCATCGCGGACCCGGTGATCCTGGACCTCGTGGAGCGGGACCGGGCGGCGGCCACCGACCCGGCGGGCCCGGTGACCCGCGAGCTGATCGAGCGGGCGATCCGGGTGAAGTCCGACGTGGTCTCGGGCGACCTGCGGGAGTCGGGCGTACGGGAGGTGCTCAACTACGGGCACACCCTGGCCCACGCCATCGAGAAGGCGGAGGGCTACCGCTGGCGGCACGGGCACGCGGTGTCGGTCGGCCTCGTCTACGCCGGTGAGCTGGCCCGGCTCGCCGGCCGGCTGGACGCCGGCACCGCCGAGCGGCATCGGCGCGTGACCGCGGCGCTCGGCCTGCCCACCGGCTATCACGCCGACGCCTGGCCGGAACTGCTCGCCACGATGCGGGTGGACAAGAAGACCCGGGGCAGCCAGCTGCGTTTCGTGGTGCTGGACGGGCTGGCCCGACCCGCGATCCTCGAAGGGCCGGACGACGAGCTGCTGGAGGCGGCCTACCGCGAGGTGGCGGTGCCCGCGTGAGGGTCCACGTGCTCAACGGCCCGAACCTCGGCCGGCTCGGCACCCGGCAGCCGGACGTCTACGGGGCGACCAGCTACGCGGGCCTGGTGGCGCTCTGCGAGTCGACCGGGCGGAAGCTCGGCCTGGACGTGACGGTCCGACAGACCGACGCCGAGCACGAGCTGCTGGGCTGGCTGCACGCCGCCGCCGACGAGGGCGCCGCCGTGGTCCTCAACCCCGCCGCGTGGTCGCACTACTCGTACGCGGTCCGGGACGCCTGCGCCATGCTGCGCGGGCCGCTGGTCGAGGTGCACATCTCCAACATCCACGCCCGCGAGGAGTTCCGGCACCACTCCGTGGTGTCGGCGGTGGCGACCGGGGTGATCTGCGGCCTCGGCGTCGACGGCTACCGCCTGGCCCTGCACCACCTGGCCGCCCTGATCCGCTGACCCCCGGGTTGCCCTTCCTGTCCTGCCCGCCCTGCCCGTCCTGCCCGTCCCGCCCGTCGCGTGCGGGAGCGGCGAGATGAGTGCCGGTGGCGCGCTCTGTGCTCTATCCGCCGTGACGGTGAGTGATGCCTCCCTTCGTTACTGCCGGTTACCGCCTCTGCGGCTCGTGCTCTCTGCCCCTCCGACGCTTTGCTCTGCATCCGAATCCGCACCACGACTCTGAGCTGGGGTTTCTTGTCGGCGGCGAATCGTGGCCGGAGGCGACAAAGTGACCATGTGTAACTGGTGCGTCCGTGGGTGCAGAGCAAAGGGAGCGTGGAGGGCTTCTGCCGGGGAGCGTGGCGACTTACGGAGGGTGAGCGCCGGCGTGCGTTGTCGCCGGCAATCCCGCAAGGTGGCTGGGCCGGCGGCGCGGCGACGGTGGCTGGGCCGGCGGGGGAACTGCGGCGGCGGCGGCGAAGACGGAGGCGGAGGCGGCAGAGGACGGTGGGGGACGGCGGAAAGCGTCGCGAGCGGGCAGCGGAGGGGCGGCGGGAAGCGGCGGACAGCGGCGTTCGACGCAACTAGTAGACTTGCCAGGTCTGTCCGCCAATTGATGATCAAGGCAGGAAATGGCCACCACCAACGACCTGAAGAACGGCCTGGTACTCAACCTCGACGGAGAGCTCTGGGCCGTCGTCGAGTTCCAGCACGTCAAGCCCGGTAAGGGTGGTGCGTTCGTGCGTACCACGCTGAAGAACGTGCTGTCCGGCAAGGTGGTCGACAAGACCTTCAACGCGGGCACCAAGGTCGAGACCGCGACCGTGGACAAGCGCACCATGCAGTACCTCTACGCCGACGGCGAGGACTACGTCTTCATGGATCTGGAGACGTTCGACCAGATCAACGTGCCGGGTGCCACCGTCGGCGACGCGGCGAACTACCTGCTGCCCGAGGCTGAGGCGACCGTGGCCACCCACGAGGGTGTCCCGCTCTACATCGAGCTGCCGACCAGCGTCGTGCTGGAGGTCACCTACACCGAGCCGGGCCTGCAGGGCGACCGGTCGACCGGCGGCAACAAGCCGGCCACCGTCGAGACCGACGCGACGGTCCAGGTGCCGCTCTTCATCACCACCGGCGAGAAGATCAAGGTCGACACCCGCGACGGCCGTTACCTCGGCCGCGCCTGATGGCCGAGGGCCCCAAGCAGCAGATGCCTGCGCGCCGCAAGGCGCGTAAGCGGGCGCTGGACGTGCTCTTCGAGGCCGACCTGCGGGACCGCCCGCCGGTCGAGGTGCTCGCCGGCTACATCGAGCGGATCGAGAAGCCCCGACCCGAGCACCTGGGATACGCGGTGGGCCTCGTCGAGGGCGTCGCCGCCCACCTCGACCGGATCGACGAGGTGATCGCCAGCTACGCCGAGGGGTGGACGCTCGACCGGATGCCGGCGGTCGACCGCAACCTCGCCCGGATCGCGGTCTACGAGCTGCTCTACGTCGACGAGATCGACGACGCGGTGGCCATCAGCGAGGCCGTCGAGCTGGCCCGGCAGATGTCGACCGACGACTCGCCGCGCTTCCTCAACGGCATCCTCGGGCGCATCGCCGAGTACGCCACCCGCTGACGCGGCGCACGTCACACCCGGACGTGCGTCACAGCCGGTGTGCTCAACAGGCAGGACGCGACACGAACGAGAGAGGCCCGTGCCGGACGGCACGGGCCTCTCTCGCGTTCCTGGTCAGCTGGCGAAGAACGCCCGCGGGTCGGCGACCAGCACGCCGTGCTCGGTGAGCCGCTCGATCAGGCCGGACGGCGAGGCGTCGTACACGATCGCGAGGGCGCGCAGGTCGTCGGCGCGGATGGAGAGCACGCGGCCGTTGTAGTCACCGCGCTGCTGCTGGATGGCACGCGCGTACCGGGCGACGTAGGCGAGGTCCTCGGAGGCCTCGTCGTAGAGCCGCTCCAGGTCGAGGACGATCTTGCTGGTGGGCTCGTGGCGAACCCCGCTGCCGTCGGGCAGCAGCTCCGAGACGGGAACGCGGTAGAAGTCGGCCAGCTCGGCCAGGCGCGACACCGTGACGGCGCGGTCGCCGCGCTCGTAGGAGCCGACCACCACCGCCTTCCACCGCCCGTTCGACTTCTCCTCCACCCCCTGCAGGGACAGGCCCTGCTGCTGGCGGATGGAGCGCAGGCGGGCGCCCAGAGACTTGGCGTATTCAGAGGGCATTAAACACTCCCAGTGCTGCTCGGGGTTCTCCCAGGGGTCGCTACGGAGCGTGACGGTACGGGGATTGGTACAACTGGTCAAGTGGTCGTGACCTTACCGTTGGGATCACCGGGGGAGTTGTCCCCATTTCGCCGGGCTGACCAGGGGGTCAGTGGCCGGCGGCGGTCGGTGCGGTGACCACTGGTAACGTGGCGGGAAGCCCCGGTCCGGGCCGCTCGCGTCCCGGTACCGGCATCCGACGTCCTTTAACGACCCGTCCCGTGAGGCGGGGAAGGAGGTCCGCCGTGGCCTACCCACCTGCTGCCCAGTCGTCGCCGCCGCGACAACCCTCGGTGAAGGTGATCCTCGCCAGCGCCGACGTCCAGCGCGTGGTCGACCGCATCGCCCACCAGATCCTGGAGAAGACCCAGGGCGCCGCGGACACGGTGCTGCTGGGCATCCCCACCCGGGGCGCCCCGCTCGCGAAGCGGCTCGCCGCCCGGATCAGCACCTTCGAGGACGTGACCGTCCCGGTCGGCGTGCTCGACATCACCCTCTACCGCGACGACCTGCGCCGGCACGCCACCCGCGCGGTCGGGCCGACCCAGGTGCCGCCCGGCGGCATCGACGGCAAGCGGGTCGTCCTCGTCGACGACGTGCTCTTCTCCGGCCGCACGGTGCGGGCCGCGCTCGACGCGCTCAACGACGTCGGACGGCCGGCGTCCGTCCAGCTCGCCGTCCTGGTCGACCGCGGCCACCGCGAGCTGCCGATCCGCGCCGACTACGTCGGCAAGAACATCCCGACGTCCCTGGCGGAGAGCGTGAAGGTCACCCTCGCGGAGACCGACGGCACCGACGAGGTCAGGTTGTACGGGGGGACCCCCTCATGATCAGGCACCTGCTCTCCGGTGCCGACCTGGACGCCGCCACCGCCACCGAGATCCTGGACACGGCCGCCGAGATGGCCACGGTCGCCGGCCGGGAGGTCAAGAAGCTCCCCGCGCTGCGCGGGCGCACCGTGGTGAACCTCTTCTACGAGGACTCCACCCGCACCCGGATCTCGTTCGAGGCGGCGGCGAAGCGGCTCAGCGCCGACGTGATCAACTTTTCGGCCAAGGGCTCCAGCGTGACCAAGGGCGAGAGCCTGAAGGACACCGCGCTGACCCTCCAGGCGATGGGGGCCGACGCCGTGGTCGTCCGGCATCCCGCCTCCGGCGCCCCGCACCGGCTCGCCGACTGGGTCGACGGCTCGGTGGTCAACGCCGGCGACGGCACCCACGAGCACCCGACCCAGGCGCTGCTCGACGCGTACACGATGCGCTCCCGGCTGGGGCGGCTGGCCGGCCTGTCGGTCGCGGTGGTCGGGGACGTCCTGCACAGCCGGGTGGCCCGCTCGAACGTCCTGCTGCTGTCCACGCTCGGCGCCAAGGTGACCCTGGTCGGGCCGCCGACGCTGATCCCCGTCCACATCGCGCAGGCGCTCGCGCCCGGCACCGACGTCTCCTACGACCTCGACGCGGTGCTGCCGCAGTCGGACGTGGTGATGATGCTGCGGGTGCAGCGCGAGCGGATGAACGCCTCCTACTTCCCGTCCGCCCGCGAGTACGCCCGCCGCTACGGCCTGGACGGCCCGCGGATGCGCCGGCTGCCCGAGCACGCGATCGTCATGCACCCCGGACCGATGAACCGGGGGATGGAGATCACGCCCGAGGTGGCCGACTCGCCCCGCTCCACCATCGTCGAACAGGTCGCCAACGGGGTCTCCGTGCGGATGGCCGTCCTCTACCTGCTGCTCGGGGGGAACAACCGGTGAGCTCGTACCTGATCTCCAACGTCAGTGTCGTCGGCGCCGCGCCGACCGACGTGCTCATCCGCGACGGCGTCGTCGCGGCCGTCGGCGCCGGGCTGGACGCACCGGAGGCGACCGTCGTCGACGGCACCGGGCTGGTCGCCCTGCCCGGCCTCGTCGACCTGCACACCCACCTGCGCGAGCCCGGCCGGGAGGACGCCGAGACCGTCGAGTCCGGGTCCCGGGCGGCGGCGCTCGGTGGCTACACCGCGGTCTGCGCGATGGCCAACACCTCGCCGGTGGCCGACACCGCCGGCGTGGTCGAGCAGGTCTGGCGGCTGGGCCGGGAGGCCGGGCTGGTGGACGTGCAGCCGATCGGGGCGGTCACCGTCGGCCTGGCCGGCGAGCACCTCGCCGAGCTGGGCGCGATGGCCGACTCGGCGGCCCGGGTACGGATCTTCTCCGACGACGGGCACTGCGTCGCCGACCCGAGGCTGATGCGCCGGGCGCTGGAGTACGTGAAGGCGTTCGACGGGATCATCGCCCAGCACGCCGAGGAGCCCCGGCTCACCGAGGGCGCGCAGATGCACGAGGGCGAGGTCTCGACCCGGCTCGGCCTGACCGGCTGGCCGGCGGTCGCCGAGGAGGCGATCATCGCCCGGGACGTGCTGCTCGCCGAGCACGTCGGCAGCCGCCTGCACGTGTGCCACGTCTCCACCGCCGGCAGCGTGGAGGTGCTGCGCCAGGCCAAGGCCCGGGGCGTCCGGGTCACCGCCGAGGTCACCCCGCACCACCTGCTGCTCACCGACGCCCGGGCCGAGACCTACGACCCGGTCTACAAGGTCAACCCGCCGCTGCGCACCGCGGCCGACGTCGCCGCGCTGCGGGCGGCCCTGGTCGAGGGCGTGATCGACATCGTCGCCACCGACCACGCCCCGCACGCGGTGGAGGACAAGGAGTGCGAGTGGGCGTACGCCCGGCCGGGCATGCTCGGCCTGGAGACGGCGCTGTCGATCGCCCTCGACGTGCTCGGCCCGCAGTGGGACCTGATCGCCGAGCGGATGTCGCGCACCCCGGCCCGGATCGCCGGGCTGGAGGGGCACGGCCTCGACCCGGCGCCCGGCGTGCCGGCGAACCTGACCCTGGTCGACCCGGCCGCCCGCCGCACCATCGAGCCGGCGGAGCTGGCCAGCCGTAGCCGCAACACCCCGTACGCCCGCATGACGCTGCCGGGTCGCATCGTGGCGACCTTCCTGCGCGGCGAGCCGACGGTCCTGGACGGAAAGGCTGTTCTATGACGAAGCGGAGGCCCGCGATCCTCGTGCTGGAGGACGGGCGCACGTTCCACGGTGAGGCGTACGGCAGCGTCGGGGAGACCTTCGGCGAGGCGGTCTTCAACACCGGCATGACCGGCTACCAGGAGACGTTGACCGACCCGTCCTACCACCGTCAGGTGGTGGTGCAGACCGCCCCGCACATCGGCAACACCGGCGTGAACGGCGAGGACGACGAGTCGGGCCGCATCTGGGTCGCCGGCTACGTGGTCCGCGACCCGGCCCGGATCGGCTCGAACTGGCGGGCCACCGGCGGGCTGGAGGAGCGGCTGGCCGCCGAGGGCGTCGTCGGCGTCAGCGGCGTGGACACCCGGGCGCTGACCCGGCACCTGCGCGAGCGCGGCGCCATGCGGGTCGGCATCTCCAGCGTCGAGACCGACCCGCGGGCGCTGCTGGCCCGGGTGCGGCAGGCCCCGGAGATGGTCGGCGCGGACCTCTCCGCCGAGGTCACCACCGAGAAGCCGTACGTGGTCCAAGCCGAGGGCGAGCACCGGTTCACCGTCGCCGCGCTGGACCTGGGCATCAAGCGCAACGTCCCGCGCCGGCTCGCCGCCCGCGGGGTCACCACGCACGTGCTCCCGGCCGGCTCCACCATCGACGACCTGCTCGCCACCGGCGCGGACGCGGTCTTCTTCTCGCCCGGCCCGGGCGACCCGGCCACCGCCGACGCGCCGGTGGCCCTGGCGCGGGAGGTGCTCAGCCGCAGGATTCCGCTCTTCGGCATCTGCTTCGGCAGCCAGATCCTCGGCCGGGCGCTGGGCTTCGGCACCTACAAGCTCGGCTACGGCCACCGGGGGATCAACCAGCCGGTGCTCGACCGGGTCACCGGCAAGGTCGAGGTGACCAGCCACAACCACGGCTTCGCCGTCCAGGTGCCGGGCGCCGTGGCCGGGGCGGTCGTCCCCGACCAGGTGATCGAGACCGAGTTCGGTGGCGTCCAGGTGTCACACGTCTGCCTCAATGACAACGTGGTCGAGGGGCTGCGGGCGAAGGACGTGCCCGCCTTCACCGTCCAGTACCACCCGGAGGCGGCGGCCGGCCCGCACGACGCGGACTACCTCTTCGACCGCTTCGCCGAGCTCATCGAGGGCCGGACCCAGAGCGAGGGGCGCACACATGCCTAAGCGGACCGATCTCAAGCACATCCTGGTGATCGGCTCCGGGCCGATCGTGATCGGGCAGGCCTGCGAGTTCGACTACTCCGGCACCCAGGCCTGCCGGGTGCTGCGCAGCGAGGGGATCCGGGTCAGCCTGGTCAACTCGAACCCGGCGACGATCATGACGGACCCCGAGTTCGCCGACGCCACGTACGTCGAGCCGATCACCCCGGAGTTCGTCGAGCTGGTGATCGCCAAGGAGCGCCCCGACGCGATCCTGCCCACCCTCGGCGGGCAGACCGCGCTGAACACCGCCGTCGCCCTGCACGAGGCCGGCGTGCTCGACAAGTACGGCGTGGAGCTGATCGGCGCCAACATCGAGGCGATCAACCGCGGCGAGGACCGGCAGCTGTTCAAGGACATCGTCGCCAAGGCCGGCGTACGCCTGGGGGTCGACGACCCGGCGGGCCTGGTGCCCCGCTCCCGGGTCTGCCACTCGATGGCGGAGGTCGAGGCGACGGTCGCCGAGCTGGGCCTGCCGGTGGTGATCCGGCCGTCGTTCACCATGGGCGGCCTCGGCTCCGGCATGGCGCACACCCCGGAGGACCTGGCCCGCATCGCCGGCGACGGGCTGGCCGCCAGCCCGGTGCACGAGGTGCTCATCGAGGAGAGCGTGCTCGGCTGGAAGGAGTACGAGCTCGAACTGATGCGCGACCGGCACGACAACGTCGTGGTGGTCTGCTCGATCGAGAACGTCGACCCGATGGGCGTGCACACCGGCGACAGCGTCACCGTCGCCCCGGCCATGACGCTCACCGACCGCGAGTACCAGCGGCTGCGCGACCTGGGCATCGCGGTGCTGCGCGAGGTCGGGGTGGACACCGGCGGCTGCAACATCCAGTTCGCCGTCAACCCGGCCGACGGCCGGATCGTGGTGATCGAGATGAACCCGCGGGTGTCCCGGTCGTCGGCGCTGGCCTCGAAGGCCACCGGCTTCCCGATCGCGAAGATCGCCGCGAAGCTGGCCATCGGCTACACCCTCGACGAGATCCCCAACGACATCACCCTGAAGACCCCGGCGGCGTTCGAGCCGACCCTGGACTACGTGGTGGTGAAGATCCCCCGGTTCGCGTTCGAGAAGTTCCCGGGCGCCGACCCGGAGCTGACCACCACCATGAAGTCCGTCGGCGAGGCGATGAGCCTGGGCCGAAACTTCAGCGAGGCGCTGAACAAGGCGATGCGGTCGCTGGAGACGAAGGCGGGCGGGTTCTGGACGCTGCCCGACCCGGCCGGCGCGACGAAGGAGAACACCCTCGACGCGCTGCGGATGCCGCACGACGGCCGGCTCTACACCGTCGAGCGGGCGCTGCGCCTCGGCGCGTCGATCGCCGAGGTCACCGCCGCGTCCGGCGGGATCGACCCCTGGTTCCTGGACCAGATCGCCGCCCTCGTCGAGCTGCGCGCGGAGATCGTGGACGCCCCGGTGCTCGACGCCGAGCTGCTGCGCCGCGCCAAGCGGGCCGGCCTGTCGGACCGGCAGCTGGCCGCGCTGCGCCCGGAGCTGGCCGCCGAGGACGGCGTACGGACGCTGCGGCACCGCCTCGACGTCCGCCCGGTCTACAAGACGGTGGACACCTGCGCCGCCGAGTTCGAGGCGACCACGCCCTACCACTACTCGACGTACGACCAGGAGACGGAGGTCGTGCCGTCGGCCCGGCCGAAGGTGATGATCCTGGGTTCCGGGCCGAACCGGATCGGCCAGGGCATCGAGTTCGACTACTCGTGCGTGCACGCGGTGCAGGCGCTGCGGAGCGCGCCGGTCGGCACTGCCGCCCCGGCGGGTTCCGCCTCCGGCGCCGCGGGTGCCGGTTTCGAGACCGTGATGGTCAACTGCAACCCGGAGACCGTCTCCACCGACTACGACACCGCCGACCGGCTCTACTTCGAGCCGCTCACCTTCGAGGACGTGCTGGAGGTCTGGCACGCCGAGGACTCCTCCGGCAGGGCGGCCGGCGGGCCGGGCGTGGTCGGGGTGATCGTCCAGCTCGGCGGGCAGACCCCGCTGGGCCTGGCGCAGCGGCTGAAGGACGCGGGCGTGCCGGTCGTCGGCACCTCGCCGGAGTCGATCCACCTGGCCGAGGAGCGGGGCGCGTTCGGGGCGGTGCTGGCCCGGGCCGGGCTGCGCGCGCCGGCGCACGGCATGGCCACCTCGTACGACGAGGCGAAGGCGATCGCCGACGAGATCGGCTACCCGGTGCTGGTCCGACCGTCGTACGTGCTGGGCGGGCGGGGCATGGAGATCGTCTACGACGACGCCACGCTGCGTGACTACATCGGGCGGGCCACCGAGATCTCGCCGGACCACCCGGTGCTGGTCGACCGCTTCCTCGACGACGCCATCGAGATCGACGTGGACGCGCTCTGCGACGCCGACGGGGAGGTCTACCTCGGCGGGGTCATGGAGCACATCGAGGAGGCCGGCATCCACTCCGGCGACTCGTCCTGCGCGCTGCCGCCGATCACCCTGGCGGGCTCGCACGTGGCCCAGGTGCGCCGCTACACCGAGGCGATCGCCCGGGGCGTCGGCGTGCGGGGCCTGCTCAACGTGCAGTACGCGCTGAAGGACGACGTGCTCTACGTGCTGGAGGCGAACCCGCGCGCGTCCCGGACGGTGCCGTTCGTCTCCAAGGCGACGGCGGTGCCGCTGGCGAAGGCGGCGGCCCGGATCGCGCTGGGCGCCACCATCGCCGAGCTGCGCGCCGAGGGGCTGCTCCCGGCGACCGGGGACGGCGGTTCGCTGCCGGCCGGCGCCCCGATCGCGGTCAAGGAGGCGGTGCTGCCGTTCAAGCGGTTCCGCACCCCCACCGGCAAGGGCGTGGACTCGCTGCTCGGCCCGGAGATGAAGTCCACGGGCGAGGTGATGGGCATCGACACCGCCTTCGGGCACGCCTTCGCCAAGTCGCAGTCGGCCGCGTACGGCTCGCTGCCGACCGCCGGGAAGATCTTCGTCTCGGTCGCCAACAGGGACAAGCGCGGCATGATCTTCCCGATCAAGCGCCTGGCCGACCTGGGGTTCGAGATCGTCGCCACCACCGGCACGGCGGAGGTGCTGCGCCGGCACGGCATCGCCTGCGAGCAGATCCGCAAGCACTACGAGTCCGGCGGGGGCGAGGACGCGGTGTCGCTGATCCTCGGCGGCGACGTGGCGCTGGTGATCAACACTCCGCAGGGCTCGGGCGCGAGCGCCCGCTCGGACGGCTACGAGATCCGCAGCGCCGCCGTCACGGCGGACATCCCGTGCATCACCACGGTGCCGGGCGCGGCGGCGGCGGTGATGGGCATCGAGGCGCGGATCCGGGGCGACATGCAGGTCCGCCCGCTCCAGGAGCTGCACGCCGCCCTCCGGTCCGCCGAATGACCCCCCACCCGCACCCCTGCCCGTACGCGTTGATCATGAAGTTGTTGCCGGCCGGCACGGCGTGTCGCGGCGATAACTTCATGATCAACGGGGGTGGTCGGTCGTGATGTTCGAGCGGGTGGTTCGGCCGGGGTTGTTCCGGATCGGCGGCGGGGACGCCGAGGCGGCGCACGAGTGGACGTTGCGGCGGCTGGCGGGGTTGTCCCGCCGGCCGGCGGCGCTGGGGGTGTTGCGGGCCCGGTATGCCGTGCGGGCGCCGCGGAGGGTGTTCGGCGTCGAGTTTCCCAACCCCGTGGGGTTGGCCGCCGGGATGGACAAGGACGGCGCGGCCCTGCCGGCCTGGCCGGCGCTCGGCTTCGGCTTCGTCGAGGTCGGCACGGTCACCGCGCACCCACAGCCGGGTAATCCCCGGCCCCGGCTGTTCCGGCTGCCCGGCAGCGAGGCCGTGGTGAACCGGATGGGCTTCAACAACGCCGGCGCCGAGGCCCTCGCGGCCCGGCTCGCGGCGCTGCCGCGCCCGATCGGCGTGCCGCTGGGCATCTCGCTCGGCAAGTCCAAGGTGACCCCGCTGGACGAGGCGGTGGCGGACTACCAGGCGTCCTACCGGGCGCTGCGCGGGCACGGCGACTACTTCGCGGTCAACGTCTCCTCGCCGAACACCCCGGGGCTGCGCTCGCTGCAGGACCGGGCGCACCTGGACGCCATCCTGGCGGCGCTGGTGGGGGAGAAGCCAGTGCTGGTGAAGATCGCCCCGGACCTCACCGAGCCGGCGATCGCCGAGCTGCTGGAGGTCTGCCTGGCCCGGGGCGCGGCCGGGGTGATCGCCACGAACACCACCCTGGCCCGCGACGGACTCGCCCCGGCGGACCGGGCGCGCGGCGCGGAGACCGGCGGCCTGTCGGGTCGCCCGCTCGCCGACCGCGCCCGCGAGGTGGTCGCCTTCGTGCACCGGGAGGCCGGCGGGCGGCTGCCGGTGATCGGCGTCGGGGGCATCGTGGACCCGGACGCGGCGGCCCGGATGTTCGACGCCGGCGCCGCCCTGGTGCAGCTCTACACCGGCTTCATCTATCGCGGCCCGGCCCTGGTCCGCGCCGCCGCCCGCGCCACGGGGACGGGCGGGTGACCCCCGAGGAGGTCCTGGCCGCCGACCGGGCGCACGTGTGGCACCCGTACGCGGCCCTGCCGCCGGCGAACGCGCCCTACGTGGTGGAGAGCGCGGCGGGCGTACGGCTGCGGCTGGCCGACGGCCGGGAGCTGGTCGACGGGATGTCGTCGTGGTGGGCGGCGATCCACGGCTACCGGCACCCCGTGCTCGACGCGGCCGTGACCGACCAGCTCGGCCGGATGAGCCACGTGATGTTCGGCGGGCTCACCCACGAGCCCGCGGTCCGCCTGGCGGCCACCCTGGTCGAGCTGGCCCCGGACGGGCTGGAGCACGTCTTCCTGGCCGACTCCGGCTCGGTCGGCGTCGAGGTCGCGATCAAGATGTGCCTGCAGTACCAGCGGGCCGCCGGCCGGCCGGAGCGCCGCCGGCTGGGCACCTGGCGGGGCGGCTACCACGGCGACACGTTCCACCCGATGAGCGTCTGCGACCCCGAGGGCGGCATGCACCACCTGTGGGGCGACGTGCTGCCCCGGCAGGTCTTCGCCCCCGTGCCGCCCGGCGGCTTCGACACCCCGCCCGAGCCGGCCTACGAGGCGGCCCTGGTGGAGGCGGTCGAGCGGCACGCCCACGAGCTGGCCGCCGTCGTCGTGGAGCCGGTGGTCCAGGGCGCCGGCGGGATGCGCTTCCACCACCCGCACTACCTGCGGGTGCTGCGCGAGGTGACCCGGGCGCACGGCGTGCTGCTGATCTTCGACGAGATCGCCACCGGCTTCGGCCGCACGGGCACGATGTTCGCCGCCGGGCACGCCGGGGTGGTGCCCGACGTGATGTGCGTGGGCAAGGCGCTCACCGGCGGGTACCTGACGCTGGCCGCCACGCTCTGCACGGCGGAGGTCGCCCGGGGCATCTCCGCCGGCGGGGTGCTGGCGCACGGCCCGACGTTCATGGGCAACCCGCTGGCCTGTGCGGTCGCCAACGCCTCCCTCGGCCTGCTGCGGGCCGGCGACTGGGCGGGGCGGGTGGCGAGGGTGCAGGCGGGGCTGCGGGCCGGCCTGGAGCCGTTGCGCGGCGCGCCGGGGGTGGCCGACGTGCGGGTGCTCGGCGCGATCGGCGTGGTCCAGCTGGACCACGAGGTGGACCTGCCCGCCGCCACCGCCGCGGCGGTCGCCGAGGGGGTCTGGCTGCGGCCGTTCCGCGACCTGGTCTACACCATGCCGCCGTACGTCACCGACGACGCCGACCTGGCCCGGATCGCCGCCGGGGTCGCCGCCGCGGTGCGGGCCGGCTGAGCCGCCGGTCACGGTCCGGCGGGAGTACGCGGGCGCACGCGCCGCCCGCGACAGGAGCGTGCCCCGGCGGCGGACGCCCCGGGTGCCGAGGAGAGGGAGAGAACCGGATGGAGAGCTTCGGCGCCCGCCTGCACCGGGCGGTCAGCGAGCGGGGTCCGCTCTGCGTCGGCATCGACCCGCACCCGGGGCTGCTGGCCCGCTGGGGGCTCGACGACGACGTCCGGGGGCTTGACCGGTTCGCCCGGACGGTCACGGAGGCCCTCGGTGACCGGGTCGCGGTGATCAAGCCACAGTCGGCCTTTTTCGAGCGGTTCGGCTCGAAAGGTGTCGCGATTCTTGAGTCAACTATCCGACAGTTACGCGATGCCGGCTCGCTCGTTCTGCTGGACGTCAAGCGCGGCGACATCGGCTCGACCGTCGCCGCGTACGCCTCGGCGTACCTCGATCCATCCAGCCCGGTCCATGTGGACGCGGTGACGGCGAGCCCGTACCTCGGTGTCGGCGCGCTCGCGCCGATGTTCGAACTGGCCGCCGAGCACGGCGGTGGGGTCTTCGTGCTGGCGCTCACCTCCAACCCCGAGGGCGCCGCCGTGCAGCGCGCGCGCACCGCCGACGGACGCACCGTCGCGCAGACCGTCATCGACGAGATTTCCCAGCTCAACGCGGGTGCACAGCCGCTCGGCAGCGTCGGGCTGGTGGTCGGCGCGACCATCGGCGACACCGGTCACGACCTGTCCGCCGTGAACGGTCCGCTGCTCGCTCCGGGCCTCGGGGCGCAGGGCGCCACGGCGGCCGATCTGCGCGTCGTCTTCGGCTCCGCCCTGCCCGCGGTGCTGCCCTCGTACTCCCGCGAGGTGCTGGGCGCCGGCCCGGATCCGGACGCGCTGCGGGCCGCCGCCGACCGCGCCCTGACCGGCTGCCGGGCCGCCCTCGCCGCTGGTGACTGACTGACGGCTCGGTCACCTTTGTGAAGATCATCGCGCGTCCACGTTGCCGAATGCGCCGTCGACCGCTAGTTTTCCCCGCGCTGGGAACCACGGACCCCTTGGTTCACAGCGACACCACGTTTCACAGATGCGGCGGTGCGTCCCGCCCGTCGCGATAGGGACCTGAGGAGAACTGGTGCCGCTCCCGTCACTGACCCCCGAACAGCGCGCTGCCGCGCTGGAGAAGGCCGCGGAGATCCGCAAGGCCCGTGCTGAGCTGAAGGAGCAGCTCAAGCAGGGCAAGACCACCCTCGGAGCCGTCCTCGAGCGTGCCGAGTCCGACGATGTCGTCGGCAAGCTCAAGGTCTCCGCCGTGCTGCAGGCGATGCCGGGTATCGGCAAGATCCGGGCCACCCAGATCATGGAGAAGCTCAAGATCGCCGACAGCCGTCGCCTGCGTGGCCTCGGCGAGCAGCAGCGCAAGGCACTGCTTGGGGAGTTCGCCGCCAACTGAGGCTGGCTGCGTGTAGAAACAAGCAGTGAGCACGGATGACGAGGCGCGCCCGGCGGCTCGGCTCACTGTCCTGGCGGGGCCTTCGGGCTCCGGCACGGAGAGTGTCGTCGAGCGCGTCCGGGCGCGTTCTCCGTCCGTGTGGGTTCCGGTGCCGGCCACCACGCGATCCCGCCGGGAGGGCGAGCTGGACGGCGTCGACCGGCTCTTCCTGACCCCCGCCGGGTTTGACCGGATGGTCGCCGCCGGGGAGCTGCTGGAGTGGAGCCGGGCCGGGCCGTACCGGCGCGGCACCCCCCTCGAACCGCTGCGCGCCCGGCTCGCCGCCGGGCAGCCGGTGCTGATCGGCCTCGACCTGGCCGGCGCGCTGCTGGTCCGGGCGGTGCTGCCCGACGCCCGGCTGGTGCTGCTGCACCCGCCGGGGAGCCTCCCCAAGCAGGCCACGCCGGCCGCCTTCGAACACACCCTCGCGCACGACCTCACCGGGCGGGTCGTCGACGAGCTGGTAGGCTTGTCCGGTTCTTCTTTCCTGGCTCCGGCGCCACCGCACATGCGCGGTTGACCGCCAGCACCGCCGAGCGCGGTGCGATAGACGCAGAGGTTAATTCGTGGGATCCATCGCAAACCCCGAAGGCATCACCAACCCGCCGATCGACGAGCTCCTCGAGAAGACGACCTCGAAGTACGCGCTGGTGATCTTCGCCGCCAAGCGCGCGCGCCAGGTCAACGCCTACTACAGCCAGCTCGGTGAGGGTCTGCTGGAATACGTCGGCCCGCTGGTCGAGACCACGCCGCAGGAGAAGCCCCTCTCCATCGCCATGCGCGAGATCAACGCGGGCCTGCTCACCGCCGAGCCGACCGACCAGCCGTAATCCGCCCCGCGTCGATGTCCCCCCGGATCGTCCTCGGGGTCGGCGGTGGCATCGCCGCCTACAAGGCGTGCGAGCTGCTGCGGCTCTTCACCGAGTCGGGCCACCAGGTCCGGGTCGTGCCGACCGCGTCGGCGTTGCGCTTCGTCGGGGCCCCGACCTGGGCGGCGCTCTCCGGCCAGCCCGTCGCCGACGACGTCTGGTCGGACGTGCACGAGGTGCCGCACGTCCGGCTCGGTCAGCAGGCCGACCTGGTGGTGGTCGCGCCGGCCACCGCCGACCTGCTGGCCAAGGCCGCCCACGGCCTCGCCGACGACCTGCTCACCAACACGCTGCTGACCGCCCGCTGCCCGGTCGTGCTGGCTCCGGCCATGCACACCGAGATGTGGGAGCACCCGGCCACCGTCGCCAACGTCGCGACGCTGCGCTCCCGGGGCGTGCGCGTCGTCGAGCCCGCCGTCGGCCGGCTCACCGGCGCCGACACCGGCAAGGGCCGGCTGCCTGACCCGGCGGAGATCTTCGCGGTCGCCCGCCGGGCCCTCGCGCGGGGCGTCGGGGCCCCCGCCGACCTCGCCGGGCGGCACGTGGTGGTGACCGCCGGCGGCACCCGCGAGCCCCTCGACCCGGTCCGCTTCCTGGGCAACCGCTCCTCGGGCAAGCAGGGCTACGCCTTCGCCCGCTGCGCCGTGGCCCGGGGCGCCCGGGTCACCCTGATCTCGGCCAACGTCTCGCTGCCCGACCCCGCCGGCGTCGACCTGGTCCGCGTCGGCACCACCGGCGAGCTGCGCGACGCCACGCTCGCGGCGGCGGCCGACGCCGACGCGGTGGTGATGGCGGCGGCTCCGGCCGATTTCCGCCCCGCGACCTACGCGCCTGGCAAAATCAAGAAGTCGGACGACGGCAGCGCGCCCACCATCGAGCTCGTCACCAACCCGGACATCGCGGCCGAGCTGGGCCGGCGCCGTCGACCGGAGCAGGTGCTGGTGGTGTTCGCCGCGGAGACGGGCGACGCCGAGGCCAACGGCCGGGCCAAGCTCGCCCGCAAGCGGGCGGACCTCGTCGTGATCAACGAGGTCGGGTCCGACAAGGTCTTCGGCGCCGAGACCAACGCGGCGACGGTCATCGGCGCGGACGGTTCGGTCAGCCGGATGCCCGAGCGGTCCAAGGAGGACCTCGCCGACGGCGTCTGGGATCTCGTGGTGGCCCGGTTGCCCGGCCGTTCCTGACGGCTGGAAACGGGCACGACCGAAGAGGCCAGGCGCTGACGCGGATGACTACACTGCCGCGGAACGACTTCCACAATTTAGGAGTGCCGTGACACGCCGCCTCTTCACTTCCGAATCGGTCACGGAAGGCCACCCGGACAAGATCGCCGACCAGATCAGCGACGGCATCCTCGACGCCCTGCTCGCCGAGGACCCCCGCAGCCGCGTCGCCGTGGAGACCCTGATCACCACTGGTCAGGTGCACATCGCGGGCGAGGTGACCACCAAGGCGTACGCCGACATCCCGACCATCGTCCGCCGGACCATCCTCGACATCGGCTACGACTCGTCGAAGAAGGGCTTCGACGGCGCCTCGTGCGGCGTCAGCGTCTCCATCGGCGCCCAGTCCGAGGACATCGCGCAGGGCGTCGACAACGCCTTCGAGCTGCGTACCGGGGCGTCGGAGAGCGCGCTGGACGCCCAGGGCGCCGGCGACCAGGGCATGATGTTCGGCTTCGCCTGCTCCGAGACGCCGGAGCTGATGCCGCTGCCGATCGCGCTGGCGCACCGGCTGGCCCGGCGGCTCTCCCAGGTCCGCAAGGACGGCACGATCCCGTACCTGCGTCCCGACGGCAAGACCCAGGTCACGATCGAGTACGAGGGGCTGCGCCCCGTCCGGCTCAACACGGTGGTCGTCTCCAGCCAGCACGCCGCGGACATCTCGCTGGACTCGCTGCTCACCCCCGACGTGCGCGAGCACGTCATCGCCCCGGAGCTGGAGAGCCTCGGGCTGGACACCGAGGGCTACCGGCTGCTGGTCAACCCGACCGGCCGGTTCGAGATCGGCGGGCCGATGGGCGACGCCGGCCTGACCGGCCGCAAGATCATCGTCGACACCTACGGCGGCTACGCCCGGCACGGCGGCGGCGCGTTCTCCGGCAAGGACCCGTCGAAGGTGGACCGCTCGGCGGCGTACGCGACGCGCTGGGTGGCCAAGAACGTGGTCGCCGCCGGCCTGGCCGAGCGGTGCGAGGTCCAGGTCGCGTACGCGATCGGCAAGGCCCACCCGGTCAGCCTCTTCGTCGAGACGTTCGGCACCGAGACCGTGCCGGTCGCCTCGATCGAGAAGGCCGTCTCCGAGGTCTTCGACCTGCGCCCGGCCGCCATCATCCGGGACCTGAACCTGCTCCGCCCGATCTACCAGCAGACCGCCGCCTACGGCCACTTCGGCCGGGAGCTGCCGGACCTGACCTGGGAGAGCACCGACCGGGCCGCCGACCTCAAGTCGGCCGCGGGAGCCTGACCGGCACCAGGCGCAGCGACCGGCGACCCGCGGACGGGTCGCCGGTCGCTCGTGTCTGCGTCGACGTCCCCCTGGCCCACCTGGACCGCCCGTTCGACTACCTCGTCCCGGCCGAGCTGGACGCCGACGCCGTCCCCGGCGTACGCGTGAAGGTCCGCTTCGCGGGGCAGCTCGTCGACGGCTGGCTGCTGGAGCGGGCCGACGACTCGGGGCACACCGGCCGGCTGGCGTACCTGGAGAAGGTCGTCTCGCCCGAGCCGGTGCTCGCGCCGGAGGTCGCCCGGCTGGCCCGGGTGGTCGCGGACCGCTACGCCGGCAACCTCGCCGACGTGCTCCGCCTCGCCGTCCCGCCCCGGCACGCCCGGGTGGAGAAGGACGTCCGCGCCCGCACCGCCGCCCCCGACGAGAACCCCGTCGCCCCCGAAGAGGGCCCCGCCGTCCCCGAAGAGAACCCCGCCGCCCTCGGCGAGGGCCCCGCTGCGCCGGCCGGGCCCGACGCCTGGCGGGACTACCCGGCCGGGCCGGCCCTGCTCCGGGCGCTCGCCGACGGCCGGGCCGCCCGGGCGGTCTGGTCGGCGCTGCCGGGGGAGGACTGGCCCGCCCGGTACGCCGAAGCCGTCGCCGCCACCGTGGCCGGCGGCCGGGGCGCGGTGGTGGTCGTCGCCGACAACCGCGACCTGGACCGTCTCGACGCCGCCCTGCACGCCGCCCTGGGCCCGGGGCGGCACGTCTGCCTCTCCGCCGCGCTCGGTCCCGCCCGGCGCTACCGGGCGTTCCTCGCCGCCCGGCGCGGCGACGTGGCGGTGGTGGTCGGCACCAGGGCCGCGATGTTCGCCCCGGTCGCCCGCCTCGGGCTGGTGGCGATCTGGGACGACGGCGACGACCTGCACGCCGAGCCCCGGGCCCCCTATCCGCACGCCCGGGAGGTGCTGCTCACCCGCGCCCAGCTCGGCGACGCCGCGGCCGTGGTGGGTGGCTACACCCGCACCGCCGAGGCGCAGCTCCTGGTGGAGACCGGATGGGCCCGCGAGGTGGTGGCCGACCGGGCGACCCTCCGGGCCCGGATGCCGGCGATCGCGCCGACCGGCGACGACCCGCAGCTGGCCCGGGACCCCGGGGCGGCCACCGCCCGGCTGCCCAGCCTGGCCTGGACCACCGCCCGGGACTCGCTCCGGGCGGACCTGCCGGTGCTGGTCCAGGTGCCCCGCCGCGGCTACCTGCCGTCGGTGGCCTGCGCCGAGTGCCGCACCCCCGCCCGGTGCCCGCACTGCGCCGGCCCGCTCGCGTTGCCCTCCGCCGAGGGCATCCCGGCCTGCCGCTGGTGCGGGCGGGTCGCCGCCGCGTACGCCTGCCCGGAGTGCGGCGGGCGGCGGCTGCGCGCCTCCGTCACCGGCGCCCGGCGCACCGCCGAGGAACTGGGCCGGGCCTTCCCCGGTGTGCCGGTGCGGACCTCCGGGCGGGAGGAGGTGCTGGCCACGGTCCCGGGCGGCGCCGGCCTGGTCATCGCCACCCCCGGCGCCGAGCCGGTCGCCGACGGCGGCTTCGGGGCGGTGCTGCTGCTCGACTCGTGGGCCCTGCTCACGCGGGCCGACCTGCGGGCGGGGGAGGAGGCGCTGCGCCGCTGGCTGGCGGCCGCCGCGCTGGCCCGTCCCGCCGCCGCCGGCGGCCGCGTGGTGGTGGTCGCCGACGGGGCCCTCGCCCCCGTACAGGCGCTGCTGCGCTGGGACGCCGGCTGGTTCGCCGCCCGGGAGCTGGCCGAACGGCGGGAGCTGGGCTTCCCTCCGGCGGTGCGGATGGCCAGCGTGACCGGCCTGCCGGCTGCGGTGGCCGATTTGCTGGCCGAGGCCCGGCTGCCGGCGGAGGCGGAGCTGCTCGGGCCGGTGCCGGCCGACGGGGAGCGCGAGCGGATGCTGGTCCGGGTCCCCCGGGCCCGGGCCGGCGCGCTGGCCGGCGCGCTGCACTCGGCGGCGGGGGTGCGCACCGCCCGCAAGGCCGCCGAGCCGGTCCGTCTCCAGGTCGACCCGCTGGCCCTCTTCTGACCGGCGGCCCGGGCGATCCAGCGCCGCTCCCACCGCCCGACCTGGCCCGTCGTCGCACGCCGTGTCCGACGGTGTGTCGACACGCGGGTGATAGCATCGCCCGTCATGCCCGGGCGTACGACGGCTCCAGGTCGCGGCGCGGCGCCACCCGCGCCGAGCCGGGGTCGTCGCAGGATCGCGCGACGATGGCGGGAGCGCGTCGGTTCGGCGCGGTGTCGATGATTCCAAACAGCCGGTGATCAGGGGTGGACCAGTCGTGACCGTTCGTCAGTCGATCGTCTTCAATGGTGACCTCGGCAGCGGCAAGAGCACCGTCTCCGTGGTGATCGCCGAGCGGCTCGGCCTGCGCCGGGTCAGCGTCGGTGACCTCTACCGCCAGATGGCGCAGGAGCGGCAGATGACCGCGCTCCAGCTCAACCTGCACGCGGAGCTGGACCAGGCCGTCGACGGCTACGTCGACCAGCTCCAGCGGGACATCGCGGCCTCGGGCGAGCGGCTCGTCATGGACTCCCGGCTGGCCTGGCACTTCTTCACCGACGCGCTCAAGGTGCACATGATCACCGAGCCGGGCGAGGCGGCCCGGCGGGTGCTCGCCCGCCCCTCCGGCCCGGCCGAGAGCTACGCCTCCATGGAGGAGGCCAAGGCCAAGCTGCGCGAGCGCAGCGAGAGCGAGCGGGGCCGGTTCATCATCCGCTACGGGGTGGACAAGGCCCGGCTGCGCAACTACGACCTGATCTGCGACACCACCCGCGCCTCGGCCTCCGAGGTCATCGAGCACATCATCGACGCGTACGAGGGCCGGCTGGGCGCGGACGTGCTGCGCGACGCGCCGCCGCTGCTGCTGCTCGACCCGGCCCGCGTCTACCCGACCGAGGACATCGCCCGCCTGCGCGACCTGTGGGACTCGGAGTTCGTCGGCGAGGTGGCCGCCGCCGGCGACGAGGCGCTGGAGCCCCTGCGGATCGGCTACACCGGCGAGTACTTCTTCGTCGTCGACGGGCACCGCCGCCTTAGCGCCGCCCTCCAGAACGGCTTCCGCCTGGTGCCGGCCCAGCTCGTCGCCGAGGTGGACGAGCCGGTGGTCGGCGGGATGAGCGCGGTGGACTACTTCGCCGCCCAGGCCCGGCCCGGCCTGATCCACGACTGGGAGGCCGCCCACTCCATCGAGCTGCCGTTGCCCGAGCACGCCCTGCTCGGCGGCGACGCCGTCCTGGCCGGGGAGCCGGGCACCGGCGTCTGAGCCGCTTCCTGCGGCCACGGGCGCCTTCCGGTGACCATCGACACGTGACGGGCCGCGTCGCTTCGCGGTACGCCGGCCGGGGCGGCCGACGGCACTCCGTAGACTGGTACGGCACAAGTCCGCCCGCCGAAGGAGCCATGCCGAGTGACCGTCCAGCCCATCCGTCTGTTCGGGGATCCGGTGCTGCGCACGCCGGCCGATCCGGTGGTCGACTTCGACGTCGAGCTGCGCAAGCTCGTCGCCGACCTGACCGACACGATGCGTGAGCAGAACGGCGCCGGCCTCGCCGCGCCGCAGCTCGGTGTGGGCCTGCGGGTGTTCACCTTCGACGTCGACGACGTGGTCGGCCACCTGGTCAACCCGGTGCTGGAGTTTCCCGACGCCGAGGAGCAGGACGGCCCCGAGGGCTGCCTGTCCATTCCCGGCCTCTACTTCGACACCAAGCGCCGGCAGAACGTGATCGCCAAGGGCTTCAACGGCTACGGCGACCCGATGCAGATCGTCGGGACCGGTCTGATGGCCCGCTGCGTGCAGCACGAGACCGACCACCTCGACGGGGTGCTCTTCGTGGACCGGCTGGACCCGGCCGGGCGCAAGGAGGCGATGAAGGCGATCCGCCAGGCGGAGTGGTACGACCCGACCACCCCGCCGACGGTCAAGCTCAACCCGCACGCCTCGGGCAGCCCTTTCGGCCTGGGTCGGTGAGCCGGTGCGCGTGATCTTCGCCGGCACGCCGGCCGTCGCCGTTCCCGCCCTGGCGGCCGTGGCCGCCTCCCGCCACGAGCTCGTCGCCGTGGTCACCCGGCCGGACGCCCCCGCCGGGCGCGGTCGCGGGCTGGCCCGCTCCCCGGTGGGGGCGTGGGCCGACGAGCACGGGATCGAGGTGCTCACCCCGGCCCGGCCGCGTGAGCCGGAGTTCCAGGACCGGCTGCGCGAGCTGGCCCCCGACTGCGTCCCCGTGGTCGCCTACGGCGCGCTGGTGCCGCCGGCCGCCCTGGAGATCCCCCGCCACGGCTGGATCAACCTGCACTTCTCGCTGCTGCCCGCCTGGCGCGGGGCCGCACCCGTGCAGCACGCCGTGCTGCACGGCGACGAGCTGACCGGGGCGAGCGTGTTCCAGCTGGAAGAGGGGCTGGACACCGGTCCGGTCTACGGCACGCTGACCGACGAGGTCCGTCCGGCCGACACGTCCGGCGACCTGCTGGAGCGGTTGGCCCACTCCGGCGCCGGCCTGCTGGTGGCCGTCCTCGACGCGATCGACGACGGCACGGCGCGGGCCGAGCCGCAGCCCGCCGACGGGGTGTCGCTGGCGCCGAAGCTGACCGTGGAGGACGCCCGGGTGCGCTGGTCCGATCCCGCCTTCGCGGTGGACCGGCGGATCCGGGCCTGCACTCCGGCGCCCGGCCCGTGGACGACGTTCCGGGGCGAGCGCGTCAAGCTGGGCCCGGTCACCCCGGTGCCCGACGGTCCGGAGTTGAAGCCGGGCGAGCTTTTGGTGGAGAAGTCCCGGGTGCTGGCCGGCACGGCCACCACCCCGGTGCGGCTCGGCGAGGTCCGGGCGGCGGGCAAGCGGGCGATGCCGGCGACCGACTGGGCGCGGGGCGTCCGGGTCGCCGCGGGGGAGGAAGTCGCGTGACGGGCACTTCGGAACGGCCCTCGGGCGACCGCTTCTCCGGCGAACGGCGCGGCGAGCGGCCGGCGCGGGGCGGCCAGTGGGGTGCCCGGTCCGGCGGTGACCGTCGCGACGGCGGCCGGCGTCCCCCGGTCCGCCCGGCGGTGGACCTGCCCCGCCAGGTGGCCTACGAGGCGGTCGCGGCGGTGCACCGGGACGACGCGTACGCCAACCTGGTGCTCCCGTCGCTCCTGCGCGACGCGGGGCTGGTCGGCCGGGACGCCGCCTTCGCCACCGAGCTGACCTACGGCACGCTGCGCCACCTCGGCACCCTCGACGCGATCCTCGGCGACGCCGCCGGGCGGGACGTGCAGCGCATCGACCCGCCGGTGCGCGACGCGCTGCGGCTCGGGGCGTACCAGCTCCTGCACACGCGGGTGCCGGCGCACGCCGCCGTCTCCTCGACCGTCGACCTGGTCAAGTCGGTGGGGGCCGGCGCGACGGGCTTCGCCAACGCGGTGCTGCGCGAGGTGGCCGGCCGCGACGCCGACGCCTGGGTGGCCAAGCTGGCCCCGTCGGCGGAGACCGACCCGATCGGGCACCTGGCCCTGGCGTACAGCCATCCGCAGTGGATCGTGCGGGCCTTCGCCGAGGCGCTCGGCGGCGACCTGGGCGAGACCACCCGGCTGCTCATCGAGGACAACGAGCGCCCGCCGGTGCACCTGTGCGCCCGGCCCGGGCTGGCCGATCCGGCGGAGCTGGCCGACGAGGCCGGCGGCGCACCGGGGGCCTTCTCCCCGTACGCGGTCTATCTCTCCGGTGGGGCGCCCGGCGACCTGCCGGCGCTCGCGCAGGGGCGTGCCCACGTGCAGGACGAGGGCTCCCAGCTGGTGGCCGACGCCCTGGCGGTGGCCCCGCTCGACGGCCCGGACGGGCGCTGGCTGGACCTGTGCGCCGGCCCGGGTGGCAAGTCCGGCCTGCTCGGCGCCCTCGCCGCCCAGCGGGACGCGCGGCTGACCGCGGTCGAGGTCTCGGAGCACCGGGCCCGGCTGGTCGAGCAGGCCACCCGGGGCCTGCCCGTGAGCGTGCTGCACACCGACGGCCGCACCGTCGGCGCGGACCCCAAGTTGCCGGAGGCGCACTTCGACCGGGTGCTCGTCGACGCGCCCTGCACGGGGCTGGGGTCGCTGCGCCGCCGCCCGGAGTCGCGCTGGCGGCGCCAGCCCTCGGACCTGCCGCCGCTGACCCGGTTGCAGCGTGAGCTGCTCGCCGCGGCGCTGCGCGCCGTCCGGCCGGGCGGGCTGGTCGCCTACGTCACGTGCTCCCCGCACACCGTGGAGACGCACGTGACGGTGACCGAGGCGGCCCGCCGCTCCGGCGTGCCGGTCGACTTCGTCGACGCCCGACCGCTGCTGCCGGCGGGCATGCCGGGCCTCGGCGACGGGCCGACGGTGCAGCTGTGGCCGCACCGGCACGGCACCGACGCGATGTTCCTCGCGATGCTCCGCCGCACCTGAGCGGGGCGCACCGGACAAACCGGTCCGCCCCGACCGGGGCGGACCGGCGACGCCCGGGGCCGTCGTGCGCACGGCGCGCCGGCGGCCGGGACCGCCGTCCCTCCACTGTCTCCCCAAACGCGCTCCGAGGTGGCATCATGTCGTCACCTATCGAGGAGCGTCCATGAAACGAAGAGTCCTGACCGTCGGTGCCGCACTCGCCGTCTTCGCCGCCGCCGCGGTCGCACCGGCCGTCGGGCCGGCGGCGGCGGCCCCGTCCGTCGGCGTGCTCGCGCCCGCCGCGCAGGCACTGGCCGCACCGGACATCGCGGTGGCCAACGTCCAGGCCCACCTCACGCAGTTCCAGACCATCGCCACCCAGAACGGCGGCAACCGGCGGGCCGGGTCCGCCGGCTACACGGCCTCCGTCGCGTACGTCAAGACGAAGCTCCAGGCCGCCGGTTACACGGTCACCGAGCAGGTCTGCACCGACTGCACGTACCGGTCGAACAACCTGATCGCCGAGTGGCCGGGCGGCCCCGCCGACCAGGTCGTCATGTTCGGCTCGCACCTCGACGGCGTGTCCGCCGGCCCGGGCATCAACGACAACGCCACCGGCTCGTCGGCGCTGCTGGAGAACGCGCTGGTGCTGGCCCGGCAGAACCCGACGATGACCAAGCGGGTCCGGTTCGCCTGGTGGACCGACGAGGAGCAGGGCCTCAACGGCTCCGACTTCTACGTCCGCTCGCTGAGCGCCACCCAGCGGGGCTACATCAAGGGCTACTACAACTTCGACATGATCGGCTCCGTCAACGGCGGCTACTTCATCAACCGGATCACCTCCGCCACGGCCGCCCCGCTGAAGGCGTACTGGGACTCGCTGAACATCCAGCCCGAGGAGAACGTCGAGGGCCAGGGCCGCTCCGACGACTACCCGTTCGCGCAGGCCGGCATCCAGACCTCCGGGTACGCCGCGGGGGCCAGCGCCCGGAAGACCTCGGCGCAGGCCGCCAAGTGGGGCGGCACGTCCGGCGCGGCGTACGACCCGTGCTACCACCGGTCGTGCGACACCACCTCGAACGTCAGCGCCACGGTGCTCAACCGCAGCGCCGACGGGATCGCGTACGCCATCTGGCAGCTCGCCGTGGGCTCGGCGACCAACGACTTCTCCGTCGCGGTGAGCCCGACGTCGGGCTCGGTGCAGCGGGGCGCGTCGACCACGGCGACGGTCTCCACGGCCACCACCGCCGGCACGGCCCAGACGGTCGGCCTGTCGGCGACCGGCCTGCCGGCGGGCGTCACCGCCTCGTTCAGCCCGTCGTCGGTCACCTCCGGCGGCTCCGCCACCCTGACGCTCAGCGCGTCGGCCTCGGCGACGCTGGGCACCTACACCGTCACGGTCACCGGGGCGGGCGTCTCGTCGAGCGGCAGCAGCGACAGGATCCCGGCGGGCGTGCCGCCGTCGGCGAGGTCGCGCAGCCGGGCGGCGAGCGCCGCGCGGTCCGTGCGGTCGGCGTCCAGCGCCAGCGG
>NZ_JAVRFL010000046.1:0-50495 GCF_031845925.1 Micromonospora reichwaldensis
TGAGCGACCCCAGCGGTGGGCGGGGCGGGGGCGCGGGGTGGGGTGGGGGCGCGGGGTGGGGTGGGGTGGGGCGTGACCTGTGGGGGGCGGGGGCGTTGGAGGTGTGGGCGGGGTTGTGCCTCGTGGGGCGGCCGGGCGGAGTGCGCAGGCTCGGGAAGTTTGACCGGGCGTTTGGCGGGGACCTGCTGCGCGACGCTTCTGCACCTTCTTCCGCGCCGTGCGGCGGCTCGGGGACGCGGCGGTCCGGGCTCAACGGCTGCCGGGCGAAGGATTGACGGGCGGCGACTCCGGGCATACAGCGCGGTGATGATGAAAGGAGGACAGCATGGCTGACGTGGCGAACACCCGCACATCCCGTACCGGGAGCGAGCCGTCCACCGCCGAGCTGGTGCAGCGGGCCACGGAGCAGGTTTCCCGCCTGGTCCGCGACGAACTGGCCCTGGCCCGGGCGGAGCTGACCCAGAAGGGCAAGCACGCCGGTATCGGCATCGGTCTCTTCGGCGGCGGCGGGGCGCTGGCGCTCTACGGCCTGGGTGCCCTGGTCGCCACCGCGATCCTGCTGCTCGACCTGGTGCTTCCGGCCTGGGCGGCGGCCCTGATCGTCGCGGTGGTGCTCTTCGCGATGGCCGGGGTCCTGGCCCTGGTGGGCAAGAAGCAGGTCAGCCAGGCGGTCCCGCCGGTGCCGCAGGCCGCGGTCCGTAGCGTCCGGGCGGACGTGGACACGGTCGCCGCCGCCGTGAAGGACAGGGGACGGGCATGACGACGGGCAACGGCCGGGGCACCGGCGACACCGAGGCGCTGCGGGAGGAGATCCGGCGGACCCGGGTCGAGCTGGGCGAGACGATGGAGGCGCTGGCGGCCAAGGCCGACGTCAAGGCGCGGCTGAGATCCTCCGCCGACCAGGCGAAGGAGCGGGTGCGGGACCAGACGGCGCAGACCGTGGCCCGGGTGCGCGGGCAGGCGGCGCAGAAGGCGCAGCTCGCGCGGGAGCAGGCGCAGGAGAAGGGCGCCGTCGTACGGCGTAACCCGACGCCGTTCGTCGCCCTCGCGGCGGGCGCGGTGGCGGCCGTGATCGTGTTGGTGATCGTGCGGGGGAGGCAGCGGTGAGCAGGGGTATCGGGAAGGCCGCGTACAAGCCGGTCGGCGTGCTGATGGGCATCGCCGCCGGAACGGTCGCGGGCGCGATCTTCCGGCAGGTGTGGAAGATGACGGCGGGCGACGGCGAGGCGCCCAGCGCCACCGACGAGGACCGCGGCTGGGGCGAGGTCCTGGCGGCGGCGGCGTTGCAGGGCGCCATCTTCGCGGTCGTCCGGGCCGCCGTCGACCGGGGTGGCGCGGTGGGCGTACGCCGGTTCACCGGAAGTTGGCCGGACTGAGGCGGACAACGACGAAAAGGATCCCCGTACCGGCGTGCTGGTGCGGGGGTCTTTTCGCACGGGTGCAAGGGCCCACCCAGCGGATCTTCGGCACCCGTCAGGTCACATGTCGAAGAATTTCGTCCGGTACTCTGTGCAGAGTTTTCGCTACGTGGTTTGCTGTTCCACGCTGTTGAGAGATGGCGTGGGTTGAGCGAAGTCTCCTTCGTGGGGGCCGCCTCAGGCACCGCTGCTCGAAAACGGCCAATCGGCCGCACGGCGTGCTCGGCCGCCAGTTTTAGAAGGAGATACACATGGCGCAGGGAACCGTGAAGTGGTTCAACGCAGACAAGGGCTTCGGCTTCATCACCGTCGACGGCGGGGGTGCTGACGTGTTCGTCCACTTCTCGGCCATCCAGACCAGCGGCTACCGCACGCTGGAGGAGAACCAGCGGGTGGAGTTCGAGATCGCCCAGGGTCAGAAGGGTCCGCAGGCCGAGCAGGTCCGCCCCATCTGAGCAGTGCCGGTCGGCAGCCGCCGGCCAGTGCGGTGATCCGGCGCCCGGATCACAGCGAAGCCCCGTATCCCGCCCGGGATGCGGGGCTTTCCGCGTTCACGGGGACCGCCCCCGCAGCCGGTACGCGAGCTGCCGGCGCCCGGCCTGTCGCTCGCCAACTGGCCGCCCACCGGGAGAGGCGAGTGGCGGACAACGCTCAGCGCCGCTTGCGGGCGTGCAGCCCGAACCAGAGCGCGACCAGCCCGGCCAGGACGACGACGGGCCCCAGCACGGCCCAGATCCGCTGGTCGGTCATCACGCTGCCCTCGACGTAGCCGAGGCCCTGCACCGTCCACACCGCACCGCCGACCACGGCGAGCAGGCCGAGGGTGAGCGGCAGCCAGCCCTTCATCGCGTCTTCCCTCCGTCGATCCCCGTCCGGGCCGCCCGACTCACCACCGGTCGTGCACCCGCGGACGGACCAGTTCGTCGTAGACCTCCGCCACCGCCGTCAGCTCCCGTCCGGAGAGCGGGGCCTGGCCGGCCACGGCGGCGTTGCCCCGGGCCTGGGTGGCGTCGCGGGCGCCGGGGATGACCACGGTGACGCCGGGCTGGTCGACGACCCAGCGCAGCGCGAACTGGGCCATCGTGCGCCCGTCGCCGACCAGCGGCGCCAGCCGGCGCACGGCGGCCAGGCCCAGCGCGAAGTCGACACCGGAGAAGGTCTCGCCCACGTCGAACGCCTCGCCGTGCCGGTTGTAGGTGCGGTGGTCGTCGGCGGCGAAGGTGGTGTGTTCGTCGTACCGGCCGGAGAGCAGCCCGCTGGCCAGCGGGACGCGGGCGACGACGCCGACCCCGGCGGCGGCAGCGGCCGGGAGCACCCGGTCGAGGGGCTTGTGCCGCAGGGCGTTGAGGATGATCTGGACGCTGGCCACCCCCGGCCGGGCGATGGCGGTGAGCGCCTGCTCGCAGGTCTCCACGCTGACCCCGTAGCCGGCGACGCGTTCCTCGGCGACCAGGGTGTCCAGCGCGTCGAAGACGGCGTCGTCGGCGAAGACGGCGGTGGGCGGGCAGTGCAGCTGCACCAGGTCGAGGGTGTCCGTGCCGAGGTTGCGCCGGGACCGGTCGGTCCACCCGCGGAAGTGCGCCAGGGTGTACGCCTCGGGCGTCTGCGCGACGCGGCGGCCCATCTTCGTGGCCACGGTCAGCCCGGCGTCGGGCCGGCTGCGCAGGAACCGCCCGATGAGCTGCTCGCTGCGCCCGTCGCCGTAGACGTCCGCCGTGTCGAGGAAGGTGACCCCCGACTCGACGGCGGCGGTCAGCACGGCGGTGGCGTCGGCCTCGCTGACCGTGCCCCAGTCCGCGCCGAGCTGCCAGGCGCCCAGCCCGATCACCCCGACGCGCCGCCCCAGCAGGGGGAAGGTGCGCTGCTCCATGGGACTGAGCCTAGTGATCGGCTTGTCCGGTCGCGCGGCGGGCCGTACGGTAAACAAGACGGACGTACGGTTTGGGAGGCGGCGATGTGGGATCCGACGACGTACCTGCGCTACGCCGACGGCGAAGGAGACTCCGGAGGCGCTGCCGACGGCCTCCGCGATCATCTCCGGCGAGGAGTCGAGGCCGGCGATCCGGCTGTCCGGCCACCGCGCGGCGAGGGTGGCGGTCAGGTTGCCCGGGCCGCAGCCGAGGTCGACCACCGCGCGCGGGCGCTCGGCCGGGACTCGGGCGAGCAGGTCGTGGAAGGGCCGGGAGCGCTCGTCGGCGATGTCCGGCACTGGCACCCGGAATCCGACGTGGACGTCGTGATCAGCAACGCCGTGCTCCAGTGGGTGCCCGGCCACCGGGAGCTGCTCACCCGCTGGGCCCGGGAACTGCCCGCCGGCGCCTGGCTGGCCGTGCAGGTGCCGGGCAACTTCGACGCCCCCTCGCACCGGGCGCTGCGCGAGGTCGCCGACCGTCCGGCGTGGCGTGCCGACGTCGCCCCGCTGCTGCGCCGGCCCCCGGCCGACGACACCGCCGTCGGCTACGCCGGGCTGCTGACCGGTGCCGGCTGCGCGGTGGACGCCTGGGAGACTACCTACGTGCACCTGCTGCCGGCCCGCGTCGACGCGGACCACCCCGTGCTGAGCTGGCTGGAGGGGACCGCGCTCCGGCCGGTCCGCGCGGCCCTGGACGCCGCCGGCTGGGCCGACTTCCGGGCCGAGCTGGGCGTACGACTCGCCGAGGCGTATCCGGTGCGGCACGCTCAGGTGCACTTCCCGTTCCGCCGCGTCTTCTTCGTCGCCCGCACCGGCGCCCGCGCAGAGGAGAACCAGTGACCGACCTGCAAACCTTCATCGCCGGACTGCCCAAGGTGGAGCTGCACGTGCACCACGTCGGCTCCGCCTCGCCCCGGATCGTCGCCGAGCTGGCCGCCCGCCACGAGGGCCGCAGCCCCGTGCCCGCCGACCCGGCCGCGCTCGCCGACTACTTCGCCTTCCGCGACTTCGCGCACTTCATCGAGGTCTACCTGAGCGTCGTGGACCTCATCCGCGACCCCGAGGACGTCTGGCTGCTCACCCACGAGGTCGCCCGCGAGCTGGCCCGCCAGCAGGTCCGCTACGCCGAGCTGACGGTCACGCCCTACTCGCACGTGCACCGGGGGATCCCCGCGCCCGCCTTCTGCGAGGCGATCGAGGACGCCCGCAAGCGGGCCGAGGCGGACTTCGGCATCGAGCTGCGCTGGTGCTTCGACATCCCCGGCGAGGCCGGCCTGCCGGCGGCCGAGGAGACGCTGCGCATCTCGCTCGAGGAGCGCCCGGACGGGCTGATCAGCTTCGGCCTCGGCGGCCCCGAGATCGGGGTGCCCCGGCCGCAGTTCAAGCCGTACTTCGACCGGGCCCGGGCGGCCGGGTTGCGCTCGGTGCCGCACGCCGGCGAGACCACCGGCCCGCAGACGGTCTGGGACGCGCTGCGCGACCTCGGCGCGGAGCGGATCGGGCACGGCATCTCCGCCGCGCGGGACCCGGAGCTGCTGGCCTACCTCGCCGAGCACCGCATCGGCATGGAGGTCTGCCCGACCTCCAACGTGCGTACCCGCGCGGTCGCCAGCATCGAGGAGCACCCGCTGCGGCAGTTGGTCGAGGCCGGCTTGCTGGTCACCATCAACTCCGACGACCCGCCGATGTTCGGCACCACCCTCGACGAGGAGTACGCCGTCGCGGCCCGGCTGCTCGACGTGGGCCCGGAGGGGCTGGCGGCGCTGGCCCGCGACGCGGTGACCGCCTCGTTCCTGGACCCGGCCGGCAAGCGGCGGATCACCGCCGAGATCGACGCCCACCTGGCCGCCGCCACCGGCTGAGCGCGGAGAGGGGGCGGCGCGCGGCGGGAGGAGGTGTGGGGGGACCAGAGTCTCCCGCCGCGCGCCCGGCTCCACCGGCCGGTGGGGTGCCCCGAGGCATTGACCGGTGGAACTGATGGGTTCGGATTCGATCCTGTCAGCGCCGGCCCGCTCGGGCACCACGGTTAACCACGATCTAAGGAAGACTTGCGCCGCCCCACAACCGGCCGCCGGACCGGGGCGCCCGGCCGGGCCGCGGCTCAGTCGTCGGTGGGCCGCTGGCGGGGCCAGCGGCGGCTGCCGGTCTTCTGCTCCCGGGCCATCCGGCCGACCAGACCGAACCGGCTGACCTGCCGGGGCGTCGCCTCCGGGTCGGCGAGCAGCATCACCACGCTCGCCCCGCCCAGCCGGGCCCGGTCGATGCTGACCGAGCCGTTCGCCTGCAACGCCACCCGCTTGGCGATGTCCAGCCCCAGCCCCGTCGAGCCCTGGTCGCTGGTGCCCCGGCGCAGCGCCCGGTCCGGGTGGGCGATCCCCGGGCCGGCGTCGTCGATCCGGATGGCCACGTATCCGTCGCGGCGCGAGACCGCCACCTCGAACGCGGTGCCCTGCGGGGTGTACCGGAAGACGTTGCCGATCACCGCGTCCAGCGCGGCGGCCAGCTCGGCCCGGGGCACCGGTGCCGGGATGCGCAGCTGGGCGCCGCTGACCCGGTGCGGCCGGTTCTGGTCGCCGGCCAGGGCGGCCCAGAACACCATCCGGTCCCGTACGACCTCGCTGACGTCGCACATCGCCGGCCCGGCCTCGTGCGCGATTGCCTTGCGGGTGGTCTTGATCAGCACGTCGATCTCGCCCTCGAGGGTGACGATCGCCTGCCGGATCCGGCGGATGCCGCGCCGCCGGTCCAGTTCCGCCTCGCTGAACGAGCCCACGCTGGTGTCGTCGGACTCCAGCGCCTCCGCGTCGAGCCGCAGCACCGTCAGCGGGGTGCGCAGCCGGTGCGACAGGTCGGCGACCAGCTCCCGCTCGTCGGTGCGGGCGGCGTCCAGCCGGTCGGCCATCCGGTTGAAGGCGTGCCCGGCCTCGGCCAGCTCCCGCGGGCCGCTCGGGTCGACGCGTACGCCCTGGTCGCCGTCGCCGATCGCGAGCGCCGCACGGACCAGGCCCCGGGCCGAGTCGACCGCGCGGGCGGCGACCCGGTCCACCACCAGCACCGCCGCGCCCACCAGGGCGGCGGCCACCCCGAGCAGCAGCAGCCACCGGCTGTTGCCGGCCAGCTCCGACTCGGGCACGAAGACCTCGACCACGGCCGTGGTGTCGCCGAGCACGACCGGGTCCAGCCGGAGCACGCCGCCCTCGACGTCGACGACCACGGAACGCCGCTCGGCCCGCGCGCGCTCGAGGCTTCCGGCGTCGGCCCGGCCCGCCGGCTCGTCCACCCCGAGCCCGTGCACGACCGGCCGGGTGGCCGGGTCGTCGCCGCTGGCCGCCACGACGCGCTGCACCACGGCGGGGTCGGTGCTGACGGCGAGCGCGCCGGTCACCAGCGCGCTGCGCCGGGCGGCGTCCGCGATGGCCTCCTCGCGCGCCCGGTCGGCGAGACCGAGGGCGAGCGGGACGAGGAACGCGAGCGCGACCAGGGCGCACATGCCGGCCGTGAGCAGGGCCAGCGACGGCCTCAGTCCGGCGCCACCAGCCGGAAGCCGACCCCCCGCACGGTGCGCAGGTAGCGCGGCTTCGCCGCGGACTCGCCCATTTTGCGGCGCAGCCAGTACAGGTGAACGTCGATGGTCTGGTCCTCGCCGACCGATGGCTGCCGCCATACCTCCTCCAGAAGCTCCCGGCGGGACACTACCCGGCCCGGCCGTGCGGCGAGATAGGCCAGCAGGTCGAATTCCTTGCGGGTCAGCGCCAGCGGCTCGCCGTCGAGGTGGGCGCTGCGCTCGCCGACGTCCACCCGCAGCCCGCCGACGCTGTGTACGGCCGGCTGCACCGTGCGGCTGGCCCGCCCGGCCCGGCGCAGCACGGTGGTGATCCGCGCGTCGAGGTGCGCGCCGGTGAACGGCTTGACCATGTAGTCGTCGGCCCCGGCGCGCAGCAGCCGCACCACGGACTGCTCGTCGTCGCGGGCGGTGGCGATGATGATCGGCACGTCGGTGATGCCCCGCAGCATGCGCAGCGCGTCCGAGCCGTCGAGGTCGGGCAGCCCGAGGTCGAGCACGACGAGGTCGGGGGTCTCGGCCGCCACCCGGCGCAGCGCGTCCAGCGCCGTGCCGACGGCGTGCACGGCGTGCCCCCGGTCGGCGAGGGATCGCAGCATCGCGCCGCGTACGACGTGATCGTCTTCGACCAGGAGCACGGTGGCCACAGCAAGACCGTACTCGCGGTGGCAAGTCGATCGCGTTTGCGGCGCACGCCGCAGAAGGGCAAGCTGGTACAACGATGTCCTTCACGCTCTTTCCCGACACCCGCCTCGCGCTGGCCCGGGACTCGCTCGCCGGCCTGTCGGTGGGCGACGCGCTCGGCTCACAGTTCTTCGTTCCCGGCCGGCATCCGGCCGACCTGGCCGCCGGGAAGCTGCCCCCACCGCCGTGGCAGTGGACCGACGACACCGAGATGGCCTGCTCGGTGGTCGCCGCCCTGGCCGAGACCGGCCGGATCGACCGGGACGCGCTCGCCGCGGCCTTCGCCGAGCGCTGCGAGCCCTACCGGGGGTACGGGCCGGGCGCGGTGACCATCCTGCGGCTGATCCGCACCGGCACGCCGTGGCCGGTGGCGGCCGCCTCGGCCTTCGACGGCCAGGGCTCCTGCGGCAACGGCGCGGCGATGCGGGTCGGCCCGCTGGGCGCGTGGTACGCCGACTCCACCGCGCGGGCGGCGGCGCAGGCCCGGGCGTCGGCGGAGGTGACCCACGCGCACCCGGAAGGCGTCGCCGGCGCGGTCGCGGTGGCGGTGGCCGCGTCGCTGGCCGCCCGCGCCCGCCTCGACGGCCACCGGCCCGCCCCGGAGCGGCTGCTGGCCGGCGTCACCGCCGCGCTGGACCCGGCCACGGAGGTGCACCGGGGCGTACGCCGGGCCGCCGGGCTGCTCGACCGTTCGGTCGCCGAGGCCGCCGACGTGCTCGGCAACGGCTCCCGGGTCACCGCCCAGGACACCGTCGCCTTCACCTGCTGGGCGGCCGCCGTGCACCTGGACGACTACCCGGCGGCGGTCCGCGCGTGCGTCGAGGCCGGCGGGGACGTCGACACCACCGCCGCCATCGTCGGGGCGGTGGTGGCCGCGCACACCGGCGTCGGCACGCCGGGCGGGGTGCCGACCGACTGGCTGGCCGCCCGCGAGCCCCTGCCGGACTGGGCCGGCCGACCGCCGCCCCGGTCCACGGCCCGCCGCCCGCCCCGCTCAGCGGGCGGCGACCGGCCTGCCCGGCGACTACGCCCCGGCGGCGGCCGGCCCGGGCCCGTCCGGGTCGGTCCGGGCCGTCGGGTCCTCCCGCAGCACCGACAGGTCGACCGGCTCGGCCGGCTCGCGGCGGCGCCAGCGGCTGACCAGCCAGCCGATCGCCGCGCCCCCGCCGAGGCCGGCGAGCAGCCCGGCGGCCAGCATCCCGTCCGCGTTCCCGCCGCCGCCCGGGGCGTCGCTGGCCGCCGGCACACCGGCCGCCCGGGCCCTCGCCGCCGGGGCGTCGCCCGCCGCCGGCCCACCCGCCGCCCGGGCCCCCGTGGCCGGGACGTCGCCCGCCCCGCCAACCGGCGCACCGGCCGCCGGGGCGGCGCCGTGACCGCCGTGCCCGGCCGCCGCGCCGGGGGCCGCCGGCAGCAGGGTGAGCGCCGGCGCCCGGCGAGCCCCGGTCGGCCCGGCCCAGCGCACCACCGTGCCGTCGGCGTACGTGCGCAGCACCTCGAAGGCGAGCCGGTCGGTCTGCGGCAACGGCCCCATCGACAGGGTGAGCCGGGCCGGGCCGGGAGCCGTGCCGGGCATCCGGACCCAGGTCACCGCGCTGGTCACCTCGTCGACCCGGGACGAGTGGATGCCGGCGACCGGCTGGTCGAGCCTGCGGGAGGTGATCCGGGGCGCCCAGCCGGGCACCGACATCGGATAGACCTCGGCGATCGGGGCGTCGGCCGGCAGCCGGATCTCGATCCGCTCGGCGCGGGCGCCCGGCAGTTCGTCGGGCACCACGAACTCCAGCTTCACCGAACCGCCCTGCCGCGCCTGCGTCGGGCTGGTCGTCACGTCGGCCGCGTACGCCGGGGCGGGCCAGGTCAGCACCCCGGCCGCCGCCAGGGCGGCCACCGTCGCGGCCCGGCGCCGGGACTCGGGCCGCACACCGTGCATCGTCGCCATCGTCGGTCCCATCCGTCTCCACGGGGCCGGCACCGGTTCCGGCCACATCCGGTAGTTCGGATCCGGGGACGCAAAGGTTCAACGCAGGGCTCAGGACGCCGGCCGGACCCGGCGCGCCCGGCCCGTCCCGGGGTGCCGGCGGGGCGGCGCCCGTCCCACGGACCCTGGGGGCGGTGGCGTCGGCGACCGTGCCGGCGGGGGCGACCGATAGCATCGCAGGAGCCGAACGTTCGGCGTCATCCGTGCCGTCTGCTGGAGGAGTCACCGTGTCCGCACCCCGTACCCCCGCCGTGGCCGACCCCGTCGTCGTCGCCGCCGGGACCACGGCGGCCGACGCGGTGGCCGCGGCCGGTCTGCCCGCGTCCGGCCCGAAGGCGATCGTGGTGGTCCGCGACCCGCAGGGCCAGCTGCGCGACCTGGACTGGGCCCCGCAGGCCGACACCGAGGTCGAGCCGGTCAGCCTCGACTCGCCGGACGGGCTCGACGTGCTGCGGCACTCCTGCGCGCACGTGCTCGCCCAGGCCGTGCAGGACGTCTTCCCGGAGGCCAAGCTCGGCATCGGCCCGCCCATCGAGAACGGCTTCTACTACGACTTCGCCGTCGACAAGCCGTTCCAGCCGGACGACCTCGGCAAGCTCGAGAAGCGGATGCAGGAGATCGTCAAGTCCGGCCAGCGGTTCCGCCGCCGGCGCTTCGGCAGCCTCGACGAGGCGAAGGCCGAGCTGGCCGCCGAGCCGTTCAAGCTGGAGCTCATCGACGTCAAGGGCGAGGGGCTGGACACCTCCGAGGTGATGGAGGTGGGCGGCGGCGAGCTGACCATCTACGACAACCTCGCCGCCAACGAGGACAAGGTCTGCTGGTCGGACCTGTGCCGCGGCCCGCACCTGCCGAACACCCGGCTGATCGGCGCGTTCAAGCTGATGCGCTCGGCCGCCGCGTACTGGCGCGGGTCGGAGAGGAACCCGCAGCTCCAGCGGGTCTACGGCACCGCCTGGCCGACCCGGGACGAGCTGAAGGCGTACCTGAAGCTGCTGGAGGAGGCCGCGCGGCGCGACCACCGCAAGCTCGGCGTGGACCTGGACCTGTTCAGCTTCCCCGACGAGCTGGGTTCGGGCCTGGCGGTCTTCCACCCCAAGGGCGGCATCATCCGCCGGGAGATGGAGAACTACTCGCGCATCAAGCACGAGCAGGCCGGCTACGCCTTCGTCAACACCCCGCACATCACCAAGGGCCACCTGTACGAGGTCTCCGGGCACCTGGACTGGTATGCCGACGGCATGTTCCCGCCCATGGAGGTCGATGGCGCGAGCTACTACCTCAAGCCGATGAACTGCCCGATGCACGACCTGATCTTCCGGTCCCGGGGGCGGTCCTACCGCGAGCTGCCGCTGCGGATGTTCGAGTTCGGCACGGTCTACCGCTACGAGAAGTCCGGCGTGGTGCACGGCCTGACCCGGGTACGCGGCATGACCCAGGACGACGCGCACATCTTCTGCACCGAGGAGCAGATGGCGGGCGAGCTGAAGTCGCTGCTCGTCTTCGTGCTCGAACTGCTGCGTGACTACGGCCTGGACGACTTCTACCTGGAACTGTCCACCCGCAACCCGGAGAAGTCGGTCGGCACCGACGAGAACTGGGAGCGGGCCACCGAGGCCCTGCGCTCCGCCGCCGAGGAGTCCGGGCTGGACCTGGTGCCCGACCCGGGTGGCGCGGCCTTCTACGGCCCGAAGATCTCGGTGCAGGCCAAGGACGCCATCGGCCGGACCTGGCAGATGTCCACCATCCAGGTCGACTTCAACCTGCCGGAGCGCTTCGGGCTGGAGTACCAGGCCGCCGACGGGACCCGGCAGCGGCCGGTGATGATCCACCGGGCGCTCTTCGGCTCGATCGAGCGCTTCTTCGGGGTGCTCACCGAGCACTACGCGGGCGCGTTCCCGGCGTGGCTGGCCCCGGTGCAGGTGGTCGGCATCCCGATCCGCGAGGACCACACCGACTACCTGCACGGCTTCGTCGCCGCGCTGCGCGCCGAGGGCGTCCGCGCCCAGGTCGACGCGGGCGACGACCGGATGCAGAAGAAGATCCGCACCGCCCAGCAGCAGAAGGTCCCGTTCATGGTGATCGCCGGCGACGACGACGTGGCGGCCGGCACCGTCTCGTTCCGCTACCGGGACGGCTCGCAGCGCAACGGCGTGCCGGTCGCCGACGCCGTGGCCCACGTGCTCGACGTGGTCGGCTCCCGCACCAACGTCGGCCCGTCCGCCGCCTGACCCGCGACGCACCGAAGGCCCCCCGCGACGCGGGGGGCCTTCGTCATGGGGTCGTCAGGTGTCAGATCCCGCAGCTCGGCGCGGACCAGCCGCCGACCGCCCCGACGTGGGTGTGGTCGTTGTGGCCCGGGTAGCCGGGGCCGAGGATGTTGCCGAAGCCGTGGTAGCGGGCCTGCTGGGCGAGGCGGCAGAACGAGGGCGACCCGACCAGGTCGACGCCGTCGCCGTAGAGGTGCCGGCTGTTGGAGGCGCCGCCGACCGCGCTGTTGCAGGAGTAGCTGCGGAAGCCGCTGCTGATGTTGATCGACACGCTGCCGAGGGCCTTGCGCATGGCCTGGAGCTTCCACATCGACACCAGCGCGTTGAACCGGGCGGTGCTCGCGGAGACCGCGCCGCCGGACCAGGTGCTGTTGCACCGGTTCAGCTCGGCGTAGGTGAAGTTGACCGGGGTGCAGTCGTCGTCCTGGAGCGCGTAGAGAGTGTTGAAGGTCTGCGGGCCGGCCACGCCGTCGGCGCTCAGGCCGTACGCCTGCTGGAAGCGGATCACGGCGGACCGGGTGGCCGGGCCGAACGCCCCGTCGAGGCCGAGCACCGCGTTGTAGCCGGGGTAGCCGGCGAGCCGGATCTGCAGCTGCCGGACGTCCTCGCCGGCCGCCCCCTGCGCCAGGGTGCGTCCCCAGGTGTAGCAGCCGTCCGCCTGCGCGGGGCTGCTGGTCGCCACCACGCCCACGAGGGCGGTGGAGGCGGCGAGCGCGCAGGCGGCGAGCGCCCGGCCAAAGCGGCGGAATGCGGTTCTCACGATGGGCTCCCATCGACAGGGGATGATGTGTGTGGATGGATTCTTCATTCACGTTCATCAGTTCGTCAAGAACCTTCACCCCCTATCCGTCCCCCTGAACGCGATCCGGGCCCCAGGGGGGCGTCGGGGGCGGGCGCGGACCGGCGTACGGCGTCCGGAGCGACCGTCGCCGGGAACGTAGGATCGGTGGCGTGACTGGGGTGGAACGGCACATGGACAGCGGCATGGCCGACGGCCTGGAGCGGCTCTGGACTCCGCACCGGATGACCTACATCTCCGGGGAGGACCGGCCCGAGGGCGGCTACGAGCGGCCCGCCGGCTGCCCGTTCTGCCGGGCCCCGGGGCTGGCGCCGGAGGAGAGCCTGGTGGTGGCCCGGGGCGAGCACGTGTTCGCGGTGCTCAACCTCTATCCCTACAACCCCGGGCACCTGCTGGTCTGCCCCTACCGGCACGTGGCCGACTACACCGAGCTGGACTTGGCCGAGACCACCGAACTGGCGGCGTTCACCCAGACCGCCATGCGGGTGGTGCGCAAGGTGAGCAACGCGCACGGGTTCAACCTGGGCATGAACCAGGGCGGCGTGGCCGGCGCGGGCATCGCCGCGCACCTGCACCAGCACGTGGTGCCCCGCTGGGGCGGCGACGCCAACTTCATGCCCGTGATCGGGCAGACGAAGGTCCTGCCGCAACTGCTCACCGACACCCGCGACCTGTTCACCAGGGCCTGGCCGACCTAGACCGACCCTCGCTCTTTCCGGCGGTCCGTGACGGTGTGCGGCTCCGCCTGCCGGGGCCCCTCCCCGCCCGCCGGCCCCGCTCCCGCACCGATCGACACCCCCGAGAAGAGTCCGGGCCGGTCGACGGCTGCGGGCGGTCGTGTCGTCGGTGGACTTCCTGTCCCAGGCCGGGCGCGAGGTGGCACGATCTGTCGATGGCAGTGACGACGCGGACGTTGGGCCGCAGCGGCATCGAGGTCAGCGCCCTCGGCATGGGGTGCTGGGCGATCGGCGGCCCCTGGGCCGAGGGCAGCCAGCCGCTGGGCTGGGGCGCCGTCGACGACGACGAGTCGGTCCGCGCGATCCGGCACGCGCTCGACCTCGGCGTGACGCTCTTCGACACCGCCGACACCTACGGGGCCGGGCACGGCGAGCGGGTGCTCGGCCGGGCCCTCGCCGGCCGGCGCGACGAGGCCGTGATCGCCACCAAGTGGGGCTGGACCTTCGACGAGGCCACCCGCCAGGCCACCGGCGAGGACCCGTCCCCGGCGTACCTGCGGCGGGCCGTCGCGCACTCGCTGCGCCGGTTGGGCACCGACCGGATCGACCTCTACCAGCTGCACCTGGCGGACCTGCCGGTGCCGCGGGCCGAGGCGCTCGTCGGCACCCTGGAGGACCTGGTCGCCGAAGGGCTGATCCGGGCGTACGGCTGGAGCACCGACCGCCCCGACCGGGCCGCGGCGTTCGGGCGGGACGCCCGGCACGCCACCGCCGTGCAGCACACGCTGTCGGTGCTCCGGGACGCCCCCGAACTGCTCGCCGTCTGCGACAAGTACGACCTCGCCAGCGTCAACCGGGGACCGCTGGGCATGGGCCTGCTCTCCGGCAAGTACACGGCCGGCTCCACGCTGCCCCGCGACGACGTGCGCGGGGTCGCCCCCGGTTGGCTGGAGTGGTTCCGGGGCGGCCGGCCGGCGCCGGAGTGGCTGCGCCGCGTCACCGCCGTGCGGGCGGCGTTGACCGCTGACGGGCGTACCCTCGCCCAGGGCGCGCTCGGGTGGCTCTGGGCGCGCAGCGAGCGCACCGTCCCGATCCCCGGCTGCCGCACCGTGGCCCAGGTGGAGGAGAACGCCGGAGCCCTGCGCCGGGGTCCGCTGCCGGCCGACCAGTTCGCCGAGGTGGAGCGCCAGTTGGCCGCGCTGCGCTCGGCCGCCCTCCGCGACGCCGACCGCCCCTACCGGCCGAGCCCCCTGCCCCCCACCGCCCGCCCCTGACCCGTCCCCGGCCGGGGACCGGTTGCCCGCCGGTGCTCAGGGGTGGGCGGGGTGTTCCTTGCGCAGTTGGTCGGCCAGGTGGGCGGGCATCGGGTCGTAGCGGACGAAGTGGCGGCGGAACGTGCCGGTGCCCGACGTCATGGAGCGCAGCTCGACCGCGTAGCGGAGCAGCTCGGTGGCGGGTACCTCGGCGCGGACCACGGTGCGCCCCTCGGCCTCGGGGTCGGCCTCGGTGCCGAGCACCCGGCCGCGCCGGCCGGACAGGTCGCCCAGCACCGCGCCCACCGAGGAGTCGGGCACCCGGACCGCCACCTCGTCGATCGGCTCCAGCAGCGCCGGCTGCCCCTTCCCGGCGGCGTCGCGCAGGGCGAGGGCGCCGGCGGTCTGGAAGGCCGCGTCGGAGGAGTCGACGCTGTGCGCCTTCCCGTCGACGAGGGTCACCCGCAGGTCCACCACCGGGTGGCCGGCGACCAGGCCGCGTTCCATCTGGGCGCGGACGCCCTTCTCGACGGAGGGGACGTAGTTGTGCGGCACCGCCCCGCCGACCACCCGGTCGACGAACTCGAATCCGGCGCCGGGCGGCAGCGGCTCGACCTCGATGTCGCAGACGGCGTACTGGCCGTGGCCGCCGGACTGCTTGACGTGCCGGCCGTGCCCCTTCGCCGCGACGGTCAGCGTCTCGCGCAGCGCGACCCGGACGGGCTCGGTGTCCAGCTCCACCCCGCCGGCGCGCAGGCGCTCCAGCACCACGTCGGCGTGCGCCTCACCCATGCACCAGAGCACCAGCTGGTGGGTCTCCGGGTTGCGCTCCAGCCGCATGGTGGGGTCGCCGGCGACCAGGCGGGCCAGGTTGCGCGCGAGGGCGTCCTCGTCGGCGCGGCTGCGGGCCACGACGGCCACCGGCAGCAGCGGCTCGGGCATCTCCCAGGGGGCGATCAGCAGCGGGTCGTCCTTGGCGGAGACGGTGTCGCCGGTCTCCGCGCTGCCCGACTTGGTGATCGCGCAGATGTCGCCGGCCACGCAGACGCCCACCTCGCGCAGGCTCGCGCCCAGCGGCGTGTAGATGTGGCCGACCCGCTCGTCGGCGTCGTGGTCGGGGTGGCCGCGCTCGGCCATGCCGTGCCCGGAGACGTGCACGGTCTGCTCGGGACGCAGGGTGCCGGAGAAGACCCGGACCAGGGAGACCCGGCCGACGTGCCGGTCCACGGTCGTCTTGACCACCTCGGCGACCAGCGGGCCGTCCGGGTCGCAGGTCAGCGGCGGCCGGGGGGAGCCGTCCACCCCGGCGACCGCCGGCAGCTCGTGCTCCAGCGGCGAGGGGAAGCCGGCGGTGAGCACCTCCAGCAGCGCGTCCAGCCCCACGCCGGTCTCGGCGCAGACCGGCACCACCGGGTAGAAGTGGCCGCGGGCGACCGCCTTCTCCAGGTCGTCGACGAGCACGTCGGTGCCGATCTCCTCCCCGTCGAGGTAGCGGTCCATCAGGGACTCGTCCTCGCTCTCGGCGATGATCCCCTCGATCAGCTCGTCGCGGGACTCGACGATGGCGGGCAGGTGCTGCGGGTCCGGCTCGCGTACCTCGGCCGGCAGGCCGGCGGTGTAGTCGAAGACCCGGCGGGTGATCAGGCCGAGCAGGCCGACGGTGGAGATCCCGTCGTCGCCGAGCATCGGCAGGTAGAGCGGGAGCACGTTGTCGCCGAAGACCCGCTGGCACAGCGCCACGGCCTCGTCGAAGTCGGCGCGCGGGTGGTCCAGCCGGGCCACGGCCACCGCCCGGGGCATGTCGACCGCCGCGCACTCCTCCCAGAGGGCGGCGGTGGCGGCGTCCATCCCGTCGACGGCGGAGACCACGAACAGCGCCGCGTCGGCGGCCCGCAGACCTGCCCGCAGCTCGCCCACGAAGTCGGCGTAGCCGGGGGTGTCGAGCAGGTTGACCTTGATCCCGCCGTGCAGCAGCGGGGCGCAGGCCAGGCTCACCGAGCGCTGCTGGCGTACGGCTGCCGGGTCGTGGTCGCAGACGGTGGTGCCGTCGGCGACGTCGCCGGCCCGGCCGATCGTGCCGCTCGCCGCGAGCAGCGCCTCGACCAGGGTCGTCTTGCCCGCCCCGGAGTGCCCGACGAGCACCACGTTGCGGATCCTGCCGGGCTCGGTCACCACCGGCGCGCCGCCGGCGGCCCCCTTCTCCTGACTCTTCTGCGCCATGGGGCGCACCTCCCTCAGCCGTGGTTGGTGGCGACCGCCGCGCGCGACGGGGAAGCGGCCCGGTCGGGTTCCGCGGCGACATCCTCCGGTGTGGTGCCGGTGTGCGGGTAATCAACGGGCGGGTGGGTGAGCTGGCTCACTTCCCTGCCCCGATCTCACACCCGATCCGGGGTCGGCACAAGGCTCCGTCCCCGCGGGTCGCCTGACCGGCCGTACCACTGCTGCTACGCGGACCGTTATCGTGGGACCGCCATGGCGAAGATCTTCCAAGTGTCGGCCCGCGCGGGGATGACCCGCGTCGTCGAGCCGGTCGCACGCCGCCTGCTCCGAGCGGGCGTAACTCCCAACGCGGTCACCGTGGCGGGCACCCTCGGGGTGCTCGTCGGCGCGCTCGGCTTCGGTGCCCGCGGTCATCTGGTCGCCGGGGCCCTGATAGTCACCTTCTTCGCGCTCACCGACCTGCTCGACGGGACGATGGCCCGGATGAGCGGGGGCTCGACGAAGTTCGGGGCGTTCCTCGATTCGAGCATGGACCGGGTCGCCGACAGCGCCGTCTTCGGCGCGGTGGCGTACTGGCTGGCCACCCAGCACCAGTACTCGGGCGTCGCCGCCGCGCTGCTCTGCCTGGCCGCCGGCGGGCTGGTCTCCTACGTCAAGGCCCGCGCCGAGGGGCTCGGCATGACCTGCAACGTGGGCATCGCCGAGCGCACCGAGCGGCTGCTCATCGTCGGCGTCGGCGGGCTGCTCACCGGCTTCAACGTCAAGCCCGCGCTGGAGATCGCGCTCTGGCTGCTCGCCGCCGTGTCGATCTTCACCGTGGGCCAGCGCATGGCGCACGTCTACCGCCAGGCCCAGCGGGTGCACACCCCGGGCGGGCAGGGGTGAGCGCGACATCCGCCGGTCGGCCGGGGCCGGAGGGCCGGCGCCGGTGAACCTCACCGAGCTCGGCTACGTCGCCGGGTGGCGCGTGATCCGCGCGCTGCCCCGGTCCGTCGGGGCGGCGGCGTTCCGGGCGGGCGCCGACCGCGCCCACCGTCGCGGCGGCGGGGGTACGACCCGACTGCGCGCGAACCTGCGCCGGGTGGTCGGCCCCGACCTGCCGGAGGCCGAGCTCGACGAGCTGGTCCGTCGTGGCCTGCGCTCGTACGCCCGGTACTGGCTGGAGGCGTTCCGGCTGCCCGCGCTCAGCCGGGCGGCGATCCTGGCCGGTTTCCGGCTCGACGGCGAGGAGAAGCTCGCCGCCGACGTGGCGGCCGGCCGGGGCGCGGTGGTGGCGCTGCCGCACGCCGGCAACTGGGACGCCGCCGGCGCCTGGGTCGCGGCGACGGGCTGGCCGATCACCACCGTCGCGGAGCGGCTCAAGCCCGAGGGCGTCTACCAGCGCTTCCTCGCCTTCCGCCGGAGCCTGGGCATGGAGATCCTGCCCACCCACGGCGGCGAGCGGAACGCCTTCGACGTGCTGGTCGACCGGGTCCGGGCCGGCACGGTGGTGCCCCTGCTGGCCGACCGGGACCTCTCCGCGCGGGGCGTGGAGGTCGAGTTCTTCGGCCACCGCACCCGGATGCCCCCGGGCCCGGCCCTGCTCGCGCTGCGCACCGGAGCGCCGCTCTACGTCGCCTCGATGTGGTACGAGGCGGACGCGGCGTGCGCCTCCATCGAGGGACCGCTGCCGCTGCCCGGCCCGGAGGAGGGCCCGCTCGACCAGCGGGTCCGGTCGCTGACCCAGCGGATCGCCGACGGTCTGGCGGCGGGCATCGCCCGGCATCCGGAAGACTGGCACATGTTGCAGCAGATGTGGCTGGACCAGCATGGCAGGGGCGGCGACGCGGCCCTGCCCTCCCCGGCCGCCGGACAGGCGTAAGGGAGGCGTTTGCACGTGCGCATCGGCATCGTGTGCCCGTACTCCTTCGACGTGCCCGGTGGGGTGCAGAACCACGTCATGGACCTCGCCGAGGCGCTGATCGGGCTCGGGCACGAGGTGAGCGTGCTCGCCCCGGCCGACGAGGACTCCCCGCTGCCGCCGTACGTGGTGCCGGCGGGACGGGCCCTGCCCCTGCCGTACAACGGCTCGGTGGCCCGTATCGCCTTCGGCCCGGTCTCCACCGCGCGGGTGCGGCGGTGGATCATCCGGGGCGAGTTCGACGTGCTGCACGTGCACGAGCCGCTGACCCTGAGCCTGTCGCTGCTGGCCGTGCTCTCCGCCCGTGGCCCGGTGGTGGCGACCTTCCACACCGCGATGACCCGGTCGCGGGCGCTGGCCGCCGCGCAGGGCGTGCTCCAGATCGTGCTGGAGCGGATCACCGCCCGGATCGCGGTGAGCGCCCTGGCGCGCAAGGTGCAGGTCGAGCACATGGACGGCGGGGCCGTGGAGATCCCCAACGGGGTGGCCGTCGCGAAGTTCAGCCACGCGCAGCCCCTGCCGGGCTGGCCGGGGGAGTGCCCGCCGGGCCGCGACGGGGCGATCGGGTTCCTCGGCCGGTTCACCGAGGCACGCAAGGGCTTCCCGATCCTGCGCGACGCCTTCGTCGAGCTGGCCCGGCAACGGCCCGGCCTGCGGCTGCTGGTGGCCGGGCCCGGCGACGCGGACGACCTGTTCGGCCGGTTCCCGGCCGACCTGCGGGACCGGGTGACCTTCCTCGGGCTGGTCTCCGAGGAGGACAAGGCGCGGATGCTGCGCAGCGTGCACCTCTACGTGGCGCCGAACACCGGCGGCGAGTCCTTCGGCATGATCCTCACCGAGGCGCTCGCGGCGGGCACGACCGTCGTCGCCAGCGACCTCGACGCGTTCCGCCGCGTGCTCGACGGCGGCCGGGCGGGCCGGCTCTTCCCGACCGGGGACCCGGCCGCGCTGCGTACCGCCCTCGCCGACCTGCTCGACGATCCCGGCGCCCGGGCCGCGCTGACCGCCTGCGGTGACCAGGTGGTGGCCACCTTCGACTGGCCCGTGGTCGCCCGGCGGGTGCTGGAGGTGTACGCGGCGGCGATCGAGGCCACCGACGGGCGGGTCATGGACACCGAATGGGTGGGGCTGGACTAGACGATGTCGGGCGTGTGGTGGGTGGTGCTCGCGGCCCTGGTCGTCGGGCTGGTGGCGGCGTACCTCGTCTGGACCGCCGGGCGGGTCGGCCGGCTGCACGCGCGGGCGGAGCTGGCGGCCCGCGCCCTGGAGGCCCACCTGCTGCGCCGGGCGGCGGCCGCCGCGGTCCTGGCCGAGCGCCGCTACGGCGTCGAGCTGTACGCGGCGGCGCGGATCGCGCTGGACGCCGAGCCCGACGAGCGGGAGGCCGCCGAGAACGACCTCACCCGCCAGTTGCGGGCGGTGGAGCTGGACCCGGCGGATCCGGGCTGCGAGGCGGTGATCGGCGCCAGCCGGCGGCTCGCCCTGGCCCGTCAGGTGCACACCGACCTGGTCCGCGACGCCCGCGCGGCGCGGGGCCGCCCGCTGGTGCGCCTGTTGCGGATGGGGCGCCGACGCCCCTGGCCGACCTACTTCGACATCGACGACCCCACCCTCACCGTCCCGGCTGACGTCCCCGCCACCTGACCCCAGCGGGCGTCCCCGCACGGGAGCATCGCGGGCGGGGAGGGGACGGACTTCGCATCCGGGAGCAGCGGGACGGGCGGTGAGGAACCACGCGGGGGCGGTGATGGCTGCCACAGTGCAGGCCACCGTGGGTCTGATTGGCTGTCGGATCGGCGTTGGAGCCGTCGTAGCATTTCCGCAGCCACCCCCCGAGCATGTTCGAGGAGCGATGACCCGTGCCCGAAACCACTGCCCAGAACGCTAGCGCCAGCCCCGTCACCGGCACCGCCCGCGTCAAGCGCGGCATGGCCGAGATGCTCAAGGGCGGCGTGATCATGGACGTGGTCAACGCCGAGCAGGCCAAGATCGCCGAGGACGCCGGCGCCGTCGCGGTGATGGCGCTCGAGCGGGTGCCGGCCGACATCCGCGCCCAGGGCGGGGTGTCCCGGATGAGCGACCCCGACATGATCGACGGCATCATCAACGCCGTCTCCATCCCGGTCATGGCCAAGGCCCGGATCGGTCACTTCGTGGAGGCCCAGATCCTCCAGTCGCTCGGCGTCGACTACGTCGACGAGTCCGAGGTGCTGACCCCGGCCGACTTCGCGAACCACATCGACAAGTGGGCCTTCACCGTCCCCTTCGTCTGCGGGGCGACCAACCTCGGCGAGGCCCTCCGCCGGATCACCGAGGGCGCGGCCATGATCCGCTCCAAGGGCGAGGCCGGCACCGGTGACGTCTCCAACGCCACGACCCACATGCGCAAGATCCGCCAGGAGATCCGCCGGCTGAGCTCGCTGCCGACCGACGAGCTGTTCGTGGCCGCCAAGGAGCTCCAGGCGCCGTACGAGCTGGTCAAGGAGGTCGCCGAGAGCGGCAAGCTGCCGGTGGTGCTCTTCACCGCCGGTGGGATCGCCACTCCGGCCGACGCCGCGATGATGATGCAGCTCGGTGCCGAGGGCGTCTTCGTCGGCTCCGGCATCTTCAAGTCCGGCAACCCCGCGCAGCGCGCCGCCGCGATCGTCAAGGCCACCACCTTCCACGACGACCCGGACGTGCTGGCCAAGGTCTCCCGGGGCCTGGGCGAGGCGATGGTCGGCATCAACGTCGACGAGATCCCGCAGCCGCACCGCCTGGCCGAGCGCGGCTGGTGAGCTGTTAGGAAGGGCACCTTCCTATCGCCTGGTGCATAGGAAGGTGCCCTTCCTTACCAAGCGACCAGGCCGTCACGTTCACCACGAGAGGAACGGCAGATGAGCGACGCACCCGTGATCGGCGTGCTCGCCCTCCAGGGCGACGTGCGCGAGCACGTCGCCGCGCTGGCCGAGGCCGGCGCGGACGCCCGCCCGGTACGCCGTGCGCGGGAGCTGGACGCGGTGGACGGGCTGGTCATTCCCGGCGGTGAGTCGACCACGATCAGCAAGCTCGCCGACATCTTCGAGCTGCGGGACCCGATCGACAAGCGCATCGCCGACGGCATGCCGGTCTACGGCTCCTGCGCCGGCATGATCATGCTGGCCACCGAGGTCCTCGACGGCCGCCCGGACCAGCGCGGCTTCGCCGGCATCGAGATGACCGTGCGGCGCAACGCGTTCGGCCGGCAGGTCGACTCGTTCGAGGCGTCCGTGGGGATCACGGGCGTCGAGGGCGGCCCGTTCCACGCGGTGTTCATCCGGGCGCCGTGGGTCGAGCGGGTCGGCGACGGCGTCGAGGTGCTCGGCACGGTCACCGAGGGCCCCGCAGCCGGCAGGATCGTGGCGGTGCGGCAGGGCAACCTGCTGGCCACCTCGTTCCACCCCGAGCTGACGGGCGACGCGCGGGTGCACGCGTACTTCGTGGAGCTGGTCCGCGCGTCCCGCTGAGTGGCGGCGACGGGTCCTCCGCCCGGGAGGGCCCGTCGCCTCAGCCGGCCACCGAGCGCAGGTGCCCGGGCAGGCGGCCCGCAGAGCTGCCGGCCCGGCTTGGCGGACCGGTGCGAACCGCGGTCCCACCTCCGGGTTCAGGGTGCTGGGCTCGTACGGCTTCGGGTCCTGACCGCAGCCGCGCTTTCGTCCCGTCCGTCCCGTTGCGGGCGGGCGGGGCGGGGCGGCGGCGCGCGGCGCGGTGACAGCGACCCGCCGGGCGTCGGTAGGATTGCCGAGATTCGGCGGGGCCAGCTGCCCGTCCACGGCTTTCCCGCAGGGCTGCCCGGCACCACCGCGTGCGCCGGCGGGAGCGGGGGCGTGCGCGGTCGGTCGATGCAGACGGCGGGTAGCAACGGAGGTAGCAGATGTCCGGCCACTCAAAGTGGGCGACGACCAAGCACAAGAAGGCGGTCATCGACGCCAAGCGCGGCAAGATGTTCGCCAAGCTGATCAAGAACGTCGAGGTCGCCGCGCGTACCGGCGGCGGTGACCCGGCCGGCAACCCGACGCTCTACGACGCCATCCAGAAGGCGAAGAAGAACTCGGTCCCCAACGACAACATCGACCGCGCCGTCAAGCGCGGCTCGGGCCTGGAGGCCGGCGGCGCCGACTGGCAGACCATCATGTACGAGGGCTACGGCCCCAACGGCGTGGCGATGCTGATCGAGTGCCTCACCGACAACCGCAACCGCGCGGCCACCGAGGTGCGCACCGCGCTGACCCGTAACGGCGGCTCCCTCGCCGACGCGGGCTCGGTGTCGTACATGTTCTCCCGCAAGGGCGTCGTGCTCGTCCCCAAGGCCGGCACGACCGAGGACGACGTGATGATGGCGGTCCTCGACGCCGGCGCCGAGGAGGTCAACGACCTGGGCGAGGCGTTCGAGGTGGTCTCCGAGCCGACCGACCTGATCGCCGTGCGCACCGCGCTCCAGGACGCCGGCATCGAGTACGAGTCGGCCGAGTCGTCGCTGATCCCGAGCGTCAACGTCCCCCTCGACGAGGAGGGCGCCCGCAAGATCTTCAAGCTGATCGACGTCCTGGAGGACTGCGACGACGTGCAGAACGTCTACGCGAACTTCGACGTCAGCGACGAGGTGATGGAGGCCGTCGGCTGATCCCGACGTCCCCGGCGCGCGGGCCGGCACCGCCGTGACCGCCGTCGACTCCCGGCACTACCGGGGAGCCGGCGGCGGGAGGCGGTGGCCCGTGTGTCGCCGCCGCGCGGGCGCGTTCTGTCCGACTGCCGATTTCGCCGGACTCGCGGGGTCCGTGGTCGGGGGTGTGCCGCCCCGCGCTGGCTAGGCTGCGGGCGTGGACCACTCGGGCCGGGCGGAGCGAGACGATGGTCGGGCGGACGACGGTGGCCGGTTCGCGCCGGGCGACGTCGTGGTCCGGCGCGAGATCCTGCGCGGCGAGGTGTGGTTCGGCTGCCCGACGATCTGCGTCGAGGACACGCCCGACCTGCTCGTGCTCTACCTGCCCCCGGGTGCGGAGTTCGGCTTCCCCGAGGCCGGCGGGTTCCCGTGCGGGCGGCACCCGTGGCAGGTCGCCGGGCACCGGGCGTGGAGCGGGCACGGCAAGCTGATGCTGCACCGCCCGGGTGAGGCGCACTCCGTGGACGTCTTCTGGACCGGCCCGCGGCGCGCCTTCGCCGGGTGGTACTTCAACCTCCAGGAGCCGTTGCGGCGTACCCCGATCGGGGTGGACACCCTCGACCACGAGCTGGACCTCTGGTGGGGTGCCGGCACCGACCACTACGTCTGGAAGGACGTGGAGCTGTTCGCCCAGCGCCTGGAAGAGGGGCGCTACCCGGGGCTGGCCGACACGATCCGGGCCGAGGGCGACCGGATTGCCGCCCTGCTCGACGCGGGGGAGCGCTGGTGGGACGAGGCCTGGTCGACCTGGCGTCCGGACCCGGCCTGGCCGGTGCCGGCCCTGCCGTCCGGCTGGGACACGGTCCCACCGCCCCGCTGATCGTCGGCAGCCGGGTCCGACGTCGCGCAGGGCCGCCGTATCCGTAGCCGGCCGTATCCGCCGCCGGCCGCACGTGCCGCGGATGGCGCCGGCGGGCCGGTGGCCCGCCGGCGCCGGTGCTCAGCCCAGCGTCTTCTCGCGCGACCGCCACGCCGCCCGCACCGAGGTGCGGCCGTTGGTGCGCAGCAACGAGCCCTCGTACACCCGGGCCCCGGCGGCCACGAACGCGGCGGCCGCGACCAGCAGCAGGGCCAGGGACACCAGCGGCTCCCAGCCGGCCGCGTCCCCCGTGAACAGCCGCAACGGCATGGCCGTCGGCGCGGAGAACGGCACGTAGGACAGCACCCGCATGGCCGTCGCGTTGTCGTTCAGGAAGATCACCGCGAAGAACGGCAGCATGACCGCGAGCTGCACCGGCGTCGACACGCCGGCGATGTCCTCCTGCCGGTTCACCAGTGCGCCGGCCGCCGCCCACATGGCCGCGACCAGCACGAAGCCGAGCAGGAAGAACGGCAGGAACCAGCCGATCGCCGGGGCCAGCAGCGAGAGCAGCCCGCCGCTGTCGCCGAACTGCACACCGACCAGGGCGACAAGGGCGACCAGGGCGATCTGCCCGAGCGCCAGCACCGTGCCGGCGATCATCTTGCCGGCCAGCAACGCCCGTACCGGCACCGCGGCGACCAGGATCTCCACGATCCTCGTCTGCTTCTCCTCGACGATGCTCTGCGCGATCTGCACGCCGAAGGTCTGCGAGGTGACGAAGAAGATGAACGCGAAGGCGAAGGGCACGAGGAAGGCCACCACCGGGTCCACCGCGTCGGGGTCCAGCAGCCGGACCGCGGGCTGCGTGCTCAGCGCCGCCACCACGTCGTCGGGGGCCTCGTCCATGGCCAGCACCGCCGGCCCGGAGACCACCGCGGCGTCGACGTCGCCGTCGCGTACGGCCTGCTCGGCGGCGCGGTCGTCGGGGACCGTACGGACCTCCAGCCCCGCCTCGCGCAGCGGGCCGGCCGCCGACGCGGTCACCGCCACGCTCGACGGGCCGCCGGAGAGCAGCGGCGGCAGGATGGTCGCGGCGGCGGCGATCAGTAGGAAGAACAGGGTGCTGAACAGGAAGGTGCGGTCGCGCAGCTTGACCCGGATCTCCCGGGCGGCGACCAGCCGGGTGGCCTGCATCGTGTTCACTGGGCGACCTCTCGGAAGATCTCGGTGAGGGAGGGGCTGACCGGGCGGAACGCGCGGACCGGGCCGCGCGCCAGCGCCGCGTGCAGCACCGGCTGCTCGTCCGCGCCGGGCGCGAGGTCGAACACGGCGCGCGCGCCGTCCAGGTCGACGAGGGTCACCCCCGGCTGGTCCCGCAGCCAGCCGGCGTCGGTCTCCACCACCAGCTCGTACCGGGGCACGGTGTACGTCGCGCGCAGCTCCTCGCGGCTGCCGGCGGCCCGGACCACGCCGCCCCCGATGATCACCAGGTCGTCGCAGAGCCGCTCGACGACGTCCAACTGATGGCTGGAGAAGAGCACCGGCGCGCCCGCGGCGGCCCGCTCCCGCAGGACCGCCACGACCGTGTCCACGGCCAACGGGTCGAGCCCGGAGAACGGCTCGTCGAGCACCAGCACCTCGGGGTCGTGCACCAGGGCGGCGGCGATCTGTGCGCGCTGCTGGTTGCCCAGCGACAGCGTCTCCAGCAGGTCGTCGCCGCGCTCGGCGAGCCCGACCCGCTCCAGCAGCGCGTCCGTGTTGCGTCGCGCCGCGGCGGCGGTCATCCCGTGCAGCCGACCCAGGTAGCTCACCTGGTCCCGGACGCTCATCTTCGGGTAGAGGCCGCGTTCCTCCGGCATGTAGCCGAAGCGCTGGCGGGCCTGCCGGCTCAGCGGAGCGCCCTGCCAGGTGATCTCGCCGTCGTCCGGGGCGAGCACCCCGAGGATGATCCGCATGGTGGTGGTCTTGCCGGCGCCGTTGCCGCCCACGAAGCCGGTCATCCGGCCGGCGGCCACGTCGAAGGACACGTCTTGGAGCACCCGCCGGTCGCCGAAGCTGCGGTCGACGCCGTCGAGGCGGAGCACATTGGTCACGGCGTCCACGCTAGATCGCCGGCCGCGCCCCGCCGTCCGCCCCGAGATCGAGCACGACGTCCCCCTCATGGCGGAGCCGGATCAGCCGCCGGGGCGCACCACCCCGTGCTCGTACGCGAAGACCACCGCCTGCACCCGGTCGCGCAGGCCCAGCTTGGCGAGCACCCGGCTGACGTGGGTCTTCACCGTCGCCTCGCCCAGGTGCAGCGCGGCGGCGATCTCGGCGTTGCTGGCGCCGCCGGCGACCAGGACCAGGACCTCCCGCTCGCGGGGGGTGAGGTCCCGCAGCGCCGCCTCGGGAGCCGTCCTCGGGCTGCCCGGCGGGCCGGGATCGCCGGGGCGGGCGAAGGTGGCGATCACCCGCCGGGTGATTTCCGGGGCGAGCAGACCGTCGCCCCGGGCGAGCACCCGGATCGCCTCGATCAGGGCCTCCGGGGTGCCGTTCTTGAGCAGGAAGCCGCTGGCCCCGGCGCGCAGCGCGGCGAACAGGTAGTCGTCCCGGTCGAACGTGGTGAGGATCAGTACGGCCGGTCCGCCCGGCCCGTCCTCCCCGGCGGTGATCCGGCGGGTGGCCTCCAGCCCGTCGACCCCGGGCATCTCGACGTCCATCAGCACGACGTCGGGACGCAGCGCCCGGGCCATGCTGGCGGCGCGCTCCCCGTCGGCGGCCTCCCCGACGACCTCGATGTCGTCCTCCACTTCCAGGATGACCCGGAAGCCGGTACGGACCAGGTGCTGGTCGTCGGCGAGCAGCACCCGGACCGGACGGTCGGTCCCGGGCACCTCCTGTCCGGCGCTCACGCGGGCCGCCCCACCGGCAGCGGCAGCGGGAACCGGGCCCGTACCCGCCAGCCGCCGCCGGCGCGTGGGCCGACCTCCAGCGCGCCGCCGTGGGTGGCGACCCGCTCGCGCATCCCGACCAGGCCGAGCCCGTCGGCGTTCGCGGGGCGGGTCGCCCGTCCGTCATCGGTCACGTCGACCTCCACCTCGTGTGCCAGGTAGCGGATGCGCACGTCGAGCGCGGTCGCGCCCTCGGCGTGCTTGAGCGTGTTCGTCACGGCCTCCTGGGCCACCCGGTACGCGGCCTGCGAGACCGACTCCGGCAGCGGCGCCGGGTCCCCGTACACGCCTATGGTGGCCCGCAGTCCGGCCTCGCGGGCGCGCTCGACCACGGCCGCGATCTGGTCGACTCCGGCGGGTCCCGGCTGGTCCGGGCGGTCCGGGCCGCCGTCGCGGGCGCGGAGCAGGCCGAGCATCCGGCGCAGCTCGTCGACGGCCGTGCGGGCCGTCTCCTCGATCGCGCTGAGCGCCGCGCGGGCCTTGACCGGGTCCTTGTCGAACACCCGGCGGGCGGCGGACGCCTGCACCCCCATCACCGACACGTGGTGGGCGACCACGTCGTGCAGCTCCCGGGCGATGCGGACCCGCTCGCCCACCACCGCGTGCTCGCGGATCTCGGCCTGCGAGCGGCGCAGCTCCTCGGCCCGGGCCTGCACCTCGTGCTGCCGCCGGGCGGCCAGCCATGCCGTCTCCCCGAAGAAGTACGCGAACCCGAAGTAGAGGCCGTTGACCAGCACCCCGTTCACCATGGCCGCGAGCAACGGGGGCACGGGCCCGACGGCGCGGGCGAACGCGTCCGGGGGGATGGTGGTGTAGGTGGTCGCGTAGTAGACCCCGAGCCACAGGAACATGGTGGCGATGACGCCGATCCGCAGCCGCCGGGACAGCCGCCGTTCCCGGCCCCACGCGCCCAGCGTGTAGAGGGCGGCGAACAGCGCCCACGAGGCGAGCTGCGTCTCCGGGGCGGAGCGGGCCTGCGCGGCGATGAACGCGATCGAGACCACCAGCGTGACGGCGGCGGGGAACCGGCGTCGCCAGATCAGCGGCAGGGTCACCGCGACGGTCCAGAAGATCTGTTCCGGGCCGGAGGGCGGCGGGCCGAGCAGGAACGCTCCGGCGCTGCGGGCCAGGGTCAGGCTGAACAGCGCCAGGACGGTCGCGGCCAGCCCGGTGTAGACGTCCAGCCGGCGCTGCTCCGGGGTGGGCCCCGGGCGCCGCCAGTCCTCGTCGGTGTCGCTGTTCATCCAGGTCAGGATCTCATCCCGCCGGGCGCCGCCGGTCCGGCACCCGGCCGGGGCGGCCCGGCCCGTCGCGGGGCCGGACGCGTCACGGCCCGGCACGCGTGGCGCGCCGGGCCGTGACGGTGGTGGATCAGGTGCGGTTGCGCCACGTCTTGACGGCGCTGTCGAGGATGTCCCAGAGCGTCACCAGCACCGTGCCGGCGATCACGGCCGTCGCCACCAGGTGCAGGTTGTCGCCCTCGCCGAGCCACTCGAAACGGGCCACGAACTCGGGGTTGAGCAGCCGGTCGGTCGACATCAGCCAGACCACCGGCGCCGCGAACGCCAGGCCGAGCACCGCGTTGGCCGCGACCAGCGACCAGGTCCAGCGCCCGACCCGGTACTTGGCGAACTCCAGGCCGATCGTGGCCACCAGCACCGCGATCAGGAACGGCAGCCAGAAGCTCCACAGCGCCGGGTCGAGGACCGGCAGGTTCTCGCCGTCGTCGGTGGGCACGAACGAGCGGAAGTGCTGCATCGGCAGGTAGGCGATGACCAGCGCCAGGAAGGTGACCGAGGCGGCGATGTCGGTGAGGGTGATCTGCCGGTCGGTCGTGTCCTCCGGAAGCTGGTCGACGCTCCACGCGGGCAGGTGCAGGGGGGTCTTGGTGCGCTCCAGCACCGCGAAGACCACTGTCACCCAGAAGGCGATCTGGACGGCCACCTGGAAGGCGGTGGTGATGCCCGCGCCGATCCCCTCGCCCGCGTTGCCGCCGTCGGCGACCCTGAGCAGGCCGGCCAGCACGCCGACCAGGGCCGGGATGAAGCTGAGCAGCAGCTTCATCAGCCGCGACCAGGCCAGGTAGTAGGCCGGGCCGATGAGCTGCAACCGGCGGTCGGCGTAGCGGGCGGCGAGCTTGTCCGGGTCGCCCAGCTCCGTGAGCACCTCCCGCTCGGCGGCGGCGGCGTCCTGCCCGCCGGCCGTGCGGCCCTCGACCATGTCCGCGATCGAGGCGCGCAGCTCGGTGTCGATCTCCGCGCGGCGCGCGACCGGCACCGAACGCAGGGTCGCGGTGAGGTATCGGTCGGTCAGGGTGGTCATCGGTCGGCTCCTTCGATCAGCCCGGTCAGGGAGGTCTGCACTGTGGCGAGGTCGGTGAGGAGCCGGCCCAGCACCGACTCGCCCTCCTCGCTGGTCCGGTAGAACTTGCGTGGCCGGCTCTCCTCGGTGTTCCACTCGCTGGTCAGCAGCCCCTGCTCCTCCAGCCGCCGCAGCAGCGGGTAGAGCGTGTTGGCATCGACCGGAAAGCCGTGGTCGGAGAGGCGTTGCAGCAACGCGTAACCGTAGTCGGGCCGGCGCAGCGCGACGAGGCTGGCCACCACCACGGTGCCCCGGCGCAACTCCTGGAGGTGCGTTCGCAGGATCTCATCGCTAACCATGTGTCACACCATACTGTGTGGCACACACTATCGTCCAGTGTTACATCATGGTGCGCGTCAACATCAGTGTGTTCGGGCGAAACGGACGGCGGCGGGCCCTCGGAGGGGTCCGCCGCCGTGGGTGCCTGTCGCTCAGCAGGACCGGCCCTCCCGGAAGCCGCGCTCGACGACGGACGCCGGCCCGACCTGGAGGTAGCCGACCCCCGGTCGGATCGGGTGGCCGGTGAACAGTTCCACCCGGGAACCGACGCGCACCAGATAGGCCGAGGCGTCGCCCGCGTCGTTGCGGATCATCGAGCCCCGCGGGCCGTAGATCTCCTCCAAGGCGGCGAAGGACATGCCCACCCCCGCGCCGGCGGGCGTGCGCGGCGGCGCGGTGGCGGTACCCACCTCCACCAGCCGCCCGTCGCGGAAGGCCAGCAGGATCTTCCCCGCCCAGGCCCCGGTGACGCCGGCATGGACCGTGCCGTCGCAGGCGGGAGCCACCCAGTCGATGAGGCCGGCCGCCGACAGGCGAGCCAGGTCGGCCCCGATCCGGAACGGCCCCGCGCCCCGGACGCTGATGAGCCGGACCTCGTCGGGATCGGCGGCGGCCGGGCGGGCGGCGCCGTCCGTACCCGTGCCGAGGCGGCCGTCGGCACGTTCGGACAGGTTCCCGGCGACGGCGGCCGGCCTGGGCGCGGCGGCAGCCGGTGCCGCCGCGGTGATCGGCACAAGCCCGGCCGTGGCCAGCAGGGCGGTGACGACGGTGTACGAGAGACGGTGCACGGGGATCTCCTCCTCCGGAGTGCGGGGTGTCCTTGTCCTGTTGGTCACCCGTCCGGCCGGATCGGTTCGTCGTTTTCCCGACCGATGCGTCCCGGCCCGCCCGGCGCGCCCACCCCGCGTGGCGGTCACGGGCTGCCCCCGGCCCGCTCCGCCGTCTACTGTCGAGGCGGAACGGCGACCGGCGGTGCCGGTGTCGGGGGTGGTGCGGTGACCAGTCCGGGGCGGATCGGGCCCTACCGGGTCGAGCGGCTGCTGGGCACGGGGTCGTTCGCGACGGTGTGGCTGGCCCACGACCCGGTGCTCGACTCCCGGGTGGCGATCAAGGTGCTGGCCGAGAACTGGCACCACGACCTGCGGGTACGGGAGCGCTTCCTGGACGAGGCCCGCCTGCTGCGCCGGCTCGACGACGAGCGGCTGGTCCGCGTCCACGCGGTCGGCGAGCTGGCCGACGGCCGGCCGTACTCGGTGCTGACCTGGGCCGACGGCGGCAGCCTGCGCGACCGGCTGGCGGCCGGGCCGGTGCCGGCGACCGCCGCCCTGGAGTTGCTGGCCGAGATCGCCGCCGGCGTCGCCGTCCTGCACCGGCACGGCGTGGTGCACCGCGACCTGAGCCCGGGCAACGTCCTGTTCCGCTCCGGCCCGGACGGCGAGCGGGTGCTCATCGCCGACCTCGGGCTGGCCAAGGCCCTCGCCGCCGCCTCCGGTCTCACCGCCCGGGCCGGCACCCCCGGCTACATGGCCCCGGAGCAGGACGACCCGTTCGCCATCGTCGACACCCGCGCCGACGTGTACGCGTTGGGCCGGCTCGGCCTCCGCCTCCTCGCCCCGGCCGCCGACGGCGGTGCGGCCCCCGGCACCGTCGCCGTCGCCCAGGCGGCGGGCGGGGCAGGTGGGGGCGCCCCGCCGGAGGTGGCCGCGGTCCTGCGGCGGGCCACCGCGCCCCGCGCCGCCGACCGGTACCCGGACGCCACCGCCTTCCGCGCCGCCCTGCGCCGCCCCGCCCCAGCCGCCTCCGCCCCAGCCGCCTCCGCCCCAGCTGCCTCCGCCCCAGCCGTCCCCGTTCCGGCTGCCCCCGTCCCGGCCGCCTTCGCCCCGGCTGCCCCCGCCCCGGCTGCTCCCGCGCCGGCCGCCGGGACGGTCAGGCATCCGGCCCGGCGGGCGCGCACGGAGAGGCGGCCGGTCGCCCGGCGGCGGCTCGGCGCGCTGGCGCTGGGGGCCCTGACCCTCCTGGCGGCCGGGGCCACCGCCGGCGACGACCCGACGGGCCGGCGGGACGCCGGAAGCTGGACGAGCGGGCCGGTCACCGTCGCGCTGCCGCCCGGGTGGCGGGCCACCGGCACCGGCTGGGCCGGCCGGTACGGACCCGACGGCCGGCTCGAACCGGCCCTGGTGATGTCGCCCGACCCGCACCGGTGGGCGGCCGACCCCACCGTGCCGGGTGCCTTCGTCGGGCTGTCCGCCAGCATCGCCGCGCGCACCAGCCCGGCGGGATTCGTCGCCGAGCGTCCCCACGCGGCGTGTGTCGCCGCACCCGTACGCCGCACCCGGCAGGCGGGCGTGGACTGGGTGGTGGCCCGGTTCATCTGTGACCGGGGGCGGCCCGAGGTGGTCGAGGCCGCCGGGCTCGCACCCGGCCGCGCCGGCCTGGTCTACGTGCAGATCACGCCCCCGGCCGGCAGCCGGGCCGACTTCGTCGACACGCTGCTGGCCGGGGTGCGGGTGGGCTAGTGCGGAGCGGACGCCGCCGCCCGGCCGAGGCGGTCGCGCAGGAACTCCTCGAACGTCAGCAGCCAGGGGAACCGGTTCCGCAGGCCGGCGATGTCGGCCTGGTATCCGCTCTCGGCGAACCAGGCGTACATGCGGTGCTCGACCGGCTGCGGTTCCAGGCGGGTGGGGGTGCCGGTGAGCGCCTCGTAGATCTCGGCGACCCGGGTGAAGGTCAGCTCGTCCCCGGCGATCTCGATCTGCGTGCCGAGGTGGTCCGCGGGGTGCGCGAAGGCGTACGCGGCGATGCGGCCGACGTCGTCGGAGGCGATCATCTGCAGCGGTCGGTCGGGAAGGACCTGGAGGCGCAGGACCCGTTCTCCCTCAGCGTCGGCGTAGTGGAGGAGATTGTTCATGAAGAACGCCGGGCGCAGGATGGTCGCGGGCAGGCCCGACGCCTGGATGTGCCGCTCGATCTCGGCCTTGGTCTCGAAGTGGTCGATGCCGGTCCGCCGCTCCGCGCCGCCCACCGAGCTGTAGACCAGGTGCGCGACCCCGGTCTCCCCGGCCACGTCGGCGACCGTCCTGCCCTGCCTGACCTCCGCCGCGAGGCCGTCCGGGGTGTGCGCCAGGGCCTGGACGCTGAAGACCCCGTGCACGCCGCGCATCGCCGCGCGTAGCGACCCGGCATCGTCCATGTCCCCCTCGACCAGGGTGGCGCCCTGCTCCGCGAGGAGGCGCGCGGCCGGCCTGGTCCGATCGCGGACGAGTGCCCGCACCTGCCAGCCGTCCTGGAGCAACCGGCGGGCCGTGGCGCCGCCCTGATTGCCGGTGGCACCGGTCACGAGGATCGTCTTCCGCTCCGTCATGACGGTCCAGCCTAGGGAAACGGCTGGTCAGCCCGACGGCGAGGGGCCCGCCATCGACGGGGGCGTACGCCCGCGCCGGCGCACCGCCCTCCGTCGGAGCTAGCGCACCACCACCGTGACCGTGTGCGTCGTACCGCCCTGGGGGATCAGCACGTCCACCGTGCCGGGGCGGACGAACCGGATGTCGACCACCCCCGCCTCGTAGCTGCGGGAGACCAGGTCCTCCCGGTCCACGCCGACCTCACCCGGCCCGATGCCGATGATCCGCAGCACCCCGCCGGTCGCGAAGCAGAGCGAGCGCACCAGCGCCAGCTCGGTCTCGGCCAGCACCAGGTCGTGGCGTACCGCCCCGAAGCAGGTGCCGGGCAGCTCGCCCGGCGAGCGCGTCGCGGTCGGCGTACGCCCGGCGGCGGTCGTCGGGGGCGCGGCCGGCGGGGGCCGGCGGGACGGCGGGACGACGGCCGACGTGCCCGGCGGACGACCTGGCGTGCTCGGCGACGGCGGGGAGGCCGACGGTGGGAGGCCCGACGGGGCGGGCGAGGCCGGGCCGGGGGAGTGGGAGGCCGACGCCTGCACGGGCAGCGGCGAGACGGGAGCGTCCCCGCCGCGGCACCCCGCGAGCGGCACGGCCACGGTCACGGCGACCACCGCGATCCCGGCGAGCCGCGGCGCGGAGAACCGTGCGCCGCCGGAGCCGCGCGGCGCGCGCCGGCGGCGGCCCGTCGCCGTCACCGCCGGCCCTCGCCGGCGGCGCGCTCACCGGAGAGCCGGTGGCGCAGCTGCCGGCGGGCCTCGTGGATCCGCGACTTGACGGTGCCCTCGGGCACGCCGAGCAGGCCGGCGATCTCCCGGTAGCCCAGCCCCAGAACGTCGCGCAGGGTCACCGCCTCGGCGAGTTCGGGGCGCAGCGCGTCGAGCGCGTCGAGCAGGTCCAGCCGGGTGCCGGCGACCACGCTCGTGCGGCGCGGGTCCACCGGCTCCGGCAGCGGCACGCCGCCGGCCTCCACCAGCCAGCGCCGCCGCAGCACCCGGTACGTCGAGCGGGCCCGGTTGGCCGTCAGCCGGTACAGCCAGGTGTGGAACGACGAGCGGCCCTCGAACCGGCCGACGCCCCGGGCCAGCGCGAGCAGCGCGTCCTGGCACGCCTCCTCGGCGTCCTCCCGGTTCGGCAGCAGGCGGGCGCAGAGCCGCAGCACCTCCGGGCGGACCGCGACCAGCAGCGCGTCGAGCGCCGCGGGATCGCCGCGCGCCGCCGACTCGACCAGCTCCTCGACACCGTCCGGGAGGGGCATCAGGTCGTCCAATGCTCGCCGGATACCGTCCGCCCAGGCTACGGCCGCCGCCGCCGATCGGGGCGCCCCGAGTCCGGGAACCGACTGCCGGAAGCCGTCGTGGGCCCCGCCGAGCGTCGGCGGCCCGCGCGGGGCGGAGCGGTCGGAAGAGACCCGCGCCACCCCGGCCCGGCCCGTCCGCGCGGCGTCTGGAGCCGCCTTCGGCGGCGGCGATAGGGTAGGCCGTCCGAGCTCGACCATCCCAAGATCCGACCCGGGGGGCGCCACGCATGGGCGATTCGTTCGCGCATCTGCACGTGCACACGGAGTACTCGATGCTCGACGGGGCGGCCCGGCTGAAGGACCTCTTCGCCGAGGTCAAGCGGCAGGGCATGCCGGCGGTGGCGATGACCGACCACGGCAACATGCACGGCGCGAACGACTTCTACAAGCAGGCGATGGCCGCCGGCGTCACCCCGATCCTCGGCATCGAGGCGTACGTGGCGCCCGAGTCGCGGTTCCACAAGCAGCGGGTGAAGTGGGGCCGGCCGGAGCAGAAGAGCGACGACGTCTCCGGCAGCGGCGGCTACACCCACATGACCATCTGGGCGAAGAACAAGACCGGCCTGCACAACCTCTTCAAGCTCACCAGCCGGTCGTACACCGAGGGGTTCTTCGTCAAGTGGCCGCGGATGGACGCGGAGCTGCTCGCCGCCAACGCCGACGGGCTGATGGCCACCACCGGCTGCCCCTCCGGCGAGGTGCAGACCCGGCTGCGCCTGGGCCAGTACGACGAGGCGCTCAAGGCCGCCGCGCGGTACCAGGAGATCTTCGGCAAGGAGAACTACTTCCTGGAGGTCATGGACCACGGCATCAGCATCGAGAGCCGGGTCCGCCAGGAGCTGCACGACATCTCCCGCAAGCTCGACATCCCGCCGGTGGTCACGAACGACTCGCACTACACCCACGAGTCGCAGGCCGAGGCGCACGACGTGCTGCTCTGCGTGCAGACGGCGGCGAACGTCGCCGACCCGAACCGGTTCCGGTTCGACGGCAGCGGCTACTACATCAAGTCCGCCGACGAGATGCGCGCCGTCGACAACTCCGATTTCTGGCTGGAGGGCTGCCGTAACACCCTGCTGGTGGCCGAGAAGGTCGACCCCGCGGGGATGTTCGAGTTCCACAACCTGATGCCGCGCTTCCCGGTCCCGGAGGGGGAGACCGAGGAGTCCTGGTTCCGCAAGGAGACCTTCGCCGGGCTGGAGCGGCGCTACCCCGGCGGCATCCCCGACGGGCACGTCACGCAGGCCGAGTACGAGCTGGGCGTCATCATCCAGATGGGCTTCCCGTCGTACTTCCTCGTGGTCGCCGACTTCATCCAGTGGGCCAAGAACCAGGGCATCGCCGTGGGCCCGGGCCGTGGCTCGGCCGCCGGCTCGCTGGTCGCGTACGCGCTGGGCATCACCGACCTCGACCCGATCCAGCACGGCCTGATCTTCGAGCGCTTCCTCAACCCCGAGCGCGTCTCCATGCCGGATGTCGACATCGACTTCGACGAGCGCCGGCGCGGTGAGGTGATCAAGTACGTCACCGACAAGTGGGGCGAGGACAAGGTCGCCCAGATCGCCACCTTCGGCACGATCAAGGCGAAGGCCGCGATCAAGGACTCGGCCCGGGTGCTCGGCTACCCGTACGCGGTGGGCGACCGGATCACCAAGGCGATGCCCCCGGCGGTGATGGGCAAGGACATCCCCCTGGAGGGCATCTTCGACCCCAAGCACCCCCGCTACGCCGAGGCCGGCGAGCTGCGGGGCATGTACGAGGCGGAGTCGGACGTCAAGAAGGTCATCGACACGGCCCGGGGCATCGAGGGGCTGATCCGGCAGACCGGCGTGCACGCCGCCGGCGTCATCATGTCCGCCGAGCCGATCATCGACCACATCCCGCTGATGCGCCGGGACTCCGACGGGGTCATCATCACCCAGTTCGACTACCCGACGTGCGAGTCGCTCGGGCTGTTGAAGATGGACTTCCTCGGCCTGCGCAACCTGACGATCATCGACGACGCGGTGAAGAACATCCAGCTCAACCACGGCAAGGAGCTGGACCTGCTGGCGTTGCCGCTGGACGACAGGCCCGCGTACGAGCTGCTGGCCCGGGGCGACACCCTGGGCGTGTTCCAGCTCGACGGCGGGCCGATGCGCTCCCTGCTGCGGATGATGAAGCCGGACAACTTCGAGGACATCTCCGCCGTCCTCGCGCTCTACCGGCCCGGCCCGATGGGCGTCGATTCGCACACCAACTACGCGCTGCGCAAGAACAACCTCCAGGAGATCACCCCGATCCACCCGGAGCTGGAGGAACCGCTGCGCGAGATCCTCGCGCCCACCTACGGCCTGATCGTCTACCAGGAGCAGGTGCAGCGCGCCGCGCAGATCCTCGCCGGCTACACCCTCGGCCAGGCCGACCTGCTGCGCCGCGCGATGGGCAAGAAGAAGAAGGAGATCCTCGACAAGGAGTTCATCCCCTTCCGGGACGGCTGCCGGGAGCGGGGCTACTCGGACGAGGCGATCCAGAAGGTCTGGGACGTGCTGGTCCCGTTCGCCGGCTACGCCTTCAACAAGGCGCACTCGGCGGCGTACGGGCTGGTGTCGTACTGGACGGCGTACCTGAAGGCGCACTACCCGGCCGAGTACATGGCGGCGCTGCTCACCTCCGTCGGCGACGACAAGGACAAGATGGCGCTCTACCTGTCGGAGTGCCGCCGGATGCGCATCCAGGTGCTGCCGCCGGACGTGAACACCTCCGCGGGGCCGTTCACCCCGGTCGGCAAGGAGATCCGCTTCGGCCTCGGCGCGGTGCGCAACGTCGGCGCCAACGTCGTCGCCGCGATCATGCGCTGCCGGGACGAGAAGGGCGAGTACGCCGACTTCTACGACTTCCTGTCGAAGGTCGACGCCGTGGTCTGCAACAAGAAGACCATCGAATCGCTGATCAAGGCCGGGGCGTTCGACTCGCTCGGGCACTCCCGCAAGGCGCTGCTCACGGTGCACGCGGAGGCGATCGACGCGTACGCCGACGTCAAGCGCAAGGAGGCCGTCGGCCAGTACGACCTCTTCGGCGCCGGCTTCGGCGACGCGGAGACCAACAGCACCACGGTGATGCCGGTCATCGGCGACGGGGAGTGGGACAAGCGCGACAAGCTCGCCTTCGAACGCGAGATGCTCGGCCTCTACGTCTCCGACCACCCGCTCTTCGGCCTGGAGCACGTCCTCGGCGCGGCGGCGGACTGCACCATCGCCTCCCTGTCCGAGGAGGGCACCGTCCCGGACGGGGCCGTGGTGACCCTCGCCGGCATCCTCTCCGGGGTGCAGCGCCGGGTCACCAAGCAGGGCCGGGCGTGGGCGTCGGCCACCCTGGAGGACCTCGCCGGCGGCGTGGAGACCCTCTTCTTCCCCAACACGTACGAGGTGATCGGGCAGTACATCGCCGAGGACGCCATCGTGGTGGTCAAGGGGCGGGTGGACCGGCGCGACGACACGCCCCGGATCATGGCGATGGACATGTCCATGCCGGACGTCAGCAGCACCCCGGGGAGCAAGCCGGTCACCCTGACCATCCCGGTGCACCGGTGCACCCCGCCGCTGGTGGAGCGGCTCAAGGAGACCCTGGTGCTGCATCCGGGCGACACCGAGGTGCACGTCAAGCTGCTCAACGGCGGCCGGACCACCACCCTGCGGCTGGGGCCGTTCCGGGTGGCGGCCACCACCGCGCTGATGGGCGACCTGAAGAGCGTCCTCGGCCCCGCCAACGTCAGCTGACGCCACCACCCCGCCGGCCAGGCTGGCCGGCGGGGTGGGCGAGGTCAGACCCGGGTCATGGTCGAGGGGTAGCCGCCCCCGCCGGGGTAGACCCACTCACCGGTGACCGTGGTGTCGTCGGCGCTGAACGTGCCCTGGTAGTAGGCCGGGCTGCCCTTCGCGCCGCCCCAGATCGTCAGCTTGTCGCCGGTCAGCTCGTAGACGTAGTCGAGGGTGTTGCCGGTCGAGTCGTAGAACCGCGACACCACGTCCGCGCTCACCGGCTCGCCGAACGGGCGCAGGTTGCCGATCACCTCCAGGCCGGTGACGGGCTGGCCGAACTGGGTGAGCGCGACGCGCTGGAGCAGGAAGAACCGGCCCTCCATCCATTCGTACGTCACGGTTCCCTCGGCACCGCCGGTGACCGTCCAGGTGCCGACCAGGCGGTCCAGGGCCGTCAGGTCGGCGCTCGGCTGATGGGTCTCAGACATCTCGTCCTCCTTGATGGGTCGTTGCCGGTACCTCGGAGGCGGCCGGCAGGTCTCGACACGCGCCTGATGTGACCCCGATCACTGCCCGGCCGTGTCGAGATCCCCGGGCCGGCCACGAGGTAGCGGCAGGAACCCACCAAGGAGGAACCCGTGGCCACCCTCGCCGCCCCCACCGCGCGCCGCTCACCCGCCCGCCTGTTGCTGGCCGGTGCCCTCGCCGGACCGGTCTTCTTCGCCTCGGCCGTCGTCCAGATGCTGACCCGGGAGGGCTTCGACATCACCCGGCACCCGATCAGCCAGCTCGCCACCGGCAGCCTCGGCTGGATCCAGATCACGACCTTCGTCCTCGCCGGCCTCGGCGGGCTGGCGCTGGCCGCGGGGATCAGCCGCACCCTCACCGAGGGGGTCGGCCGGCGCGCGCTGCCGATCCTCGTCGGGACCTTCGGCGCCGGCCTGGTCGCCGCCGGCCTGTTCACCATGGACCCGGAGAACGGCTTCCCGGCCGGCACCCCCGACGGTCCGGTCGACCGGATGTCCTGGCACAGCGTCGCGCACTCGGCCTCGGCCACCGTCGCCTTCACCGCGCTGGCCGTCGCCGCCATCGTGCTGGCCGTGCGGTGCGGGCGCCGCCGGGCCGTGCTACCGGCCGTGCTGAGCGGCCTCGCCGCGCTCGTCCTGCTGCTGCCCATGTCGCCGGACCGGATGAGCATCCAGATCGCCGTGAACGGACTCGTCGCCTTCACCTGGACGACAGTCCTCGCCCTGTCCCTGCGCCGTCCCGCCTGACCCACGTACCGTCGATCCAGGCCCGACCAGGAAGAGAACCCGTGAAATACCTGCTGCTCAGTTACACGCCGGCCGCCGCCTGGGACGGCGCGACCGCCGACGTCGCGTCCGAGGAGGCGATGGCCGCGTTCGCCGCGTACCAGAGGTTCGAGCGCGAGCTGACCGAGACCGGCGAGCTCGTCGGCAGCGAGGGACTCGGCCACCCCGTGGTCAGCGCCACCGTCCGCCCGACCCCGGCCGGCGTGGTCGCCACCGACGGGCCGTTCGCCGAGCTGAAGGAGGTCCTGGCCAGCTTCGCCGTCATCGACGTGGCAAGTCGGGAACGGGCCGTCGAGATCGCCTCGCGGATCGTCGAGGCGCTGGGTGAGCCCATCGAGATCCGGCCGATCATGGGCGAGGACTTCACGGCATGACCCATCCGCGCCGGCCCGCACCCATTGCGGGCGCAGGCCCGGGCGCGGGTACGAAGGGGGACGCCGGCATGCCCACGGACGTCGAGCACCTGCTGCGTACCGAGGCGCCGCAGGTGCTCGGCGCGCTGGTGCGGCGCTTTGGGCACTTCGACGTCGCCGAGGACGCGGTGCAGGAGGCACTGCTCGCCGCGAGCCGGGCGTGGCCGGTCGACGGCGTGCCGGAGAACCCGCGCAGCTGGCTGATCCGGATCGGCTACCGGCGGATGGTCGACCTGCTCCGCTCCGAGGGGGCCCGGCGCCGACGCGAGCGGGAAGCCGGAACAGCCGAACTGGCCATGCGGGAACCCGCCCGGCTGGCCTCCCCTCCGCCGGAGACCGACGACAGCCTCACCCTGCTGCTGCTCTGCTGCCATCCGGCGCTGAGCAGCACCTCCCAGGTGGCGCTCACGCTGCGCGCGGTGGGGGGTCTGACGACCGCCGAGATCGCGCACGCCCACGGGACGACCGAAGCCACCATGGGTACCCGGATCAGCCGCGCCAAACAGCAACTGGCCCGTGCCGGCGCCCGCTTCACCCCGCCGACCGACGCCGACCGGCACGACCGGGTGACCGCGGTGACGCGGGTTCTCTACCTGATCTTCAACGAGGGATACACGGCCTCCGCCGGGGCCGAACTCGCCCGCGTGGACCTGACCCGCGAGGCGATCCGGCTGGCCCGGATGCTGCACGCCAGCCTGCCTGACGACGCCGAGGTCGCCGGCCTGCTCGCGCTGATGCTGCTCACCGAGTCGCGGCGCGCCGCCCGCACCGGCCGTGACGACGAGCTGGTGCCGCTGGACGAGCAGGACCGGACCCGGTGGAACCCCGACCTCATCCGGGAGGGCACCGCGCTGATCGACAGCGTCTGGCACCGGCGTGAGGTGGGCCCCTACCAGTTGCAGGCGGCGATCGCGGCCGTGCACGCCGGCGCCGGGTCGCCGGAGAACACCGACTGGCCGCAGATCGCGGCACTCTACCTGTGGCTCGAACGACTGCACCCCACCGCGCCGGTACGGCTGAGCCGGGTGGTCGCGGTGGCCCGGGCGTACGGGCCGGCCCGGGGGCTGGCCCTGCTCGACGACCTCAACCGGCGCTTCGGTCTCGACCGGGAACCGCTGACCCGGCAACGGGAACGCGCGGTGCGCGCCCACCTGCTCGAGATGATCGGCGACGCGCAGGGCGCGGCGACGCGGTACCGCGAGGCGGCCACCCTGACGGAGAACCAGGTCGAGCGGCGGTACCTGCTCCACCGCGCCGACCGCCTCGACTGACGATCGAGCGGGTCCGCGACGGATGCGGCATGATCGCGGGCATGACCGTGCCCGCCGGGGAGGCCGTCGCGAGCCCGCTACGGGTCCGCGACCTGGTGCCGGACTTCCTGGCGTACGCGAGCCGCGCCGCGCACGTCCCCCGGCAGCGGTGGGCGCAGCTGTGGCGGACGCACTACCTGGCACCCCACCGCGACCTCTACGCGGCGCTGGACCGCCAGGGCGACTGGTCCGGAGTGGACGACCTCGAAGGTGCCCTGGAGCGGCTGCACGGGCGGGAGGCGGTGTTCGCCGCGCGCGCGGAGCGGCTGGCCGCGCTGCTGCCCGCCACCGTCGCCGGGGTGGGCCGGGCGATGGGCTGGCCCGGCGACGGGGAACCGCTCGACTGCGTCCTGCTGGTCGGGCTGGAGCAGGCCAACGGCTGGGCCGACGAGTTCCGGGGCCGCTTCGCCCTGTTCCTCGCCGTCGAGCGGCTCGGCGAGCCGGAGCACGACGAGCTGCTGGTCCGGCACGAGGTGGCGCACGTGGTGCACGACCGGCTGGCCCGCATCCGGCACTGGCCGGAGCACGGGGTCGCCCACGCGCTGCTCACCGAGGGGCTGGCCACCCAGGTGACGGCCGAGCTGGACCCGCGACGACCGGACGACGAGTACCTCTGGATGGGCGCCACCCACCGGCGGTGGCTCGCCGACTGCCGGCGCCGCTGGCCGGAGATCCTGCACCGGATCGCCGCCGACGTGGACGCCACCGACCTCGACCGGTACGCCGCCTGGTTCCTCATGCGCGACAGCGCCCACCGGGGCGACCTGCCGCGCCGCTGCGGCTACCTCGTCGGCCTGGAACTGGTCCGGCTCCTGCGCGAGCGGCACCCGCTGCACGAGATCGCCGCCTGGGACCTCGACCGGGGGCTCGACGAGGTGCGACGCGGTCTGCGCGCCCTGCGCGCGGCGACCTGAGGCGGCACCCGGGGCCGCGAGCGCGGGATTGGCCGTCCCGGTACGCGGCGCGGGTGGCTAGCGTCGGTGGGGTGGATATCGCACAGGCGCAGAAGTTGTGGCAGCCGCAGCCGGGTTGGCTGAACACCGCCAGCTACGGGCTCCCGCCCGATCCGGTGTGGGACGCGGTGCAGGAGGCGTTGACCGACTGGCGGGCCGGGCGCACGTCGTGGGAGGGCTGGGGCCAGGCCACCGAGCGGTCGCGGGCCGCCTTCGCCGGCCTGGTCGGGGTGCCGGTCGCCGACGTCGCGGTCGGCAGCACGGTCTCGCAGCTGCTGGCCCCGGTCGCCGCCGCCCTGCCCGCCGGCGCGACCGTCGTGGTGCCGGAGGTCGAGTTCACCTCCAACCTCTTCCCGTGGCTGGTGCAGGTCGAGCGGGGCGTGCGGGTGCGCACCGTGCCGCTGGCCGGGCTCGTCGACGCGATCGACGCCGACACCGACCTGGTGGCGTTCAGTCTGGTGCAGTCGGCCGACGGCGCGATCGCCCCGTACGCCGAGGTGGTCGCGGCGGCCCGGGCGCACGGCGCGTTCGTCGCGGTCGACGCCACCCAGGCGTGCGGCTGGCTGCCGTTCGACGCGAGCCTCGCCGACCTGGTCGCGGTCGGCGCGTACAAGTGGCTGATGGCCCCGCGCGGCTCCGCGTTCGCCTACCTGGCGCCCGCGCTGCGGGAGCGGCTGCGCCCCGACGCCGCCGGCTGGTACGCGGGGGACGACCCGCACGCCTCCTACTACGGCCCGCCGCTGCGCCTGGCCGGCGACGCGCGCCGGTTCGACATCTCGCCGGCGTGGTTCAGCTGGGTCGGCACGGCCCCCGCACTGGAACTGCTCGCCGAGATCGGCGTGCCGGCCGTGCACGCGCACGACGTCGCCCTGGCCAACCGCTTCCTCGCCGGGCTGGGCCGGCCGCCGGGGGAGAGCGCGATCGTCGCGGTGGAGGTGCCGGGCGCGGCGGAGCGGCTGGAGCGGGCCGGCGTCCGGGCGGCGGTCCGTGCCGGCCGGGTGCGGGCGTCCTTCCACGTCTACTCCACCGAGGCCGACGTCGACCTCGCCCTGGACGCGCTCACCGGCTGAAGCCGGGACGCGGCCAGGGGCGGGTCGACGCCGGCCGGCCGTCACTTGGCGCCGGTGACGATCCCGGGGTTGATGCAGAGGCCGGGGTTGCTGCCGTTGCGTTCGGCGATCTCCAGGCACCGCGACACCTTGTCGACCTTCGCGTTGGTCTCGGTGATCTGCTTCTGGATGGCGGCGTTCTTCCGGTCCTGCTCCAGGTTGCGGGTCTGGGCGAGCTTGTCCTGGAAGGCCTTGATGTTGCCCTCGGTCTTGTCGTCGTGGTTGACCCGGGTGATCGTCACCGACAGGATGTCGACGTCGCTGGAGAGCCGCGCCTCGGCGCTGGTCTTGATGCTCTCGGCGAAGGGCTTCAGGTCCACGTTCAGGCTGCCGGTGTTCGAGTCGATCTTCTCCAGCGGGTTGTAGGTGGCGAAGGCGTCGTTGACGGCGCTGTCGAGCTGCACGCCCACCCGCTGGCCCCGGAAGCTGTCGAAGTCGCCCTTGTAGTCCATGAACTGCTTGGGCGCGTTCTCCGGCTTGACCTGCCACTCGACGAGCACCTCGACGCAGGCGTCGGCGAGGGTGCCGGTGCGGACCCGCACGCAGTGGTCGCCGCCGATGTGGTCGTACTTCTGCCGGCCGGCGTCCCACTCGCCGACCTTCTGCCACGGTGCCACCCACTTCAGGCCGGAGCCGGTGACCTTCCCCGTCGGCTTGCCGAAGCTGGTGACGATGCCGACCGAACGGATCGGCACGGAGTGGGCGCTGGAGCCGATCGTGAACACGACCGCGCCGACGAGGCAGGCGACCGCGGCCAGGGTGGCGGTCCCCTTCGTCGACGTCTTCGAGGCGGCGAGCGCCAGCAGGCCGGAGATCGCCAGGCCGACGGCGAAGATGATCGCAACAGTGAAGCCGAAGGGCATTTCGCTCGGCACCTTTCGCGGGAGGGGGCCATCACCCTAGGGGCACCGGTCAAGGCGAAACGCAGGTGGGGCGCGACCGTGGCGCGCCCACATGACGTGGTACGCCGTGACTCCACAGTCACCGCCGTCGATGCCGACGGGCGGGGTGGCCGGGCGGCGGGGTGGAGTTCCCGCACGGTCCGGCGTCCCGGAATGTGGCTGCCATCGACATAGTTCGACATCCGGCACCGCCGTAGGTTTCCAGCACACGACGGCCATGTGACCCCGGTCACCGATCAGGCCGTCGCCGGACCTACGAAGGAGTAGGCGATGGCCGGGCAAGCGCTCCTGTCGGCCCGCGGGCTGACCCGTGACTTCCGGGGTTTCCGGGCGGTCGACGGGGTCGACCTCGACATCGCGGCGGACAGCGTCCACGCGCTCGTCGGCCCCAACGGCGCCGGGAAGACCACCCTGTTCAACCTGCTCACCGGCTTCCTGCGGCCCAGCGGCGGGCGTATCGAGCTGGCCGGCCGCGACGTCACCGGGCTGCCCCCCGAGCGGGTCGCCCGGCTCGGCGTGGCCCGGTCGTTCCAGATCACCAGCCTCTTCCCGCAGCTCTCCGCGCGGGAGCACGTCGAGCTGGCGTTGCAGAGCCCGAGCGGGCTGGGCTGGCGGTTCTGGCGCTCGGCGAAGCTGATGCGCCGCTACACCGACCGGGCCGGCGAACTGCTCGACATGGTCGGGCTGGCCGAGCTGTCCGAGGCCCCCGCCGAGGCGCTGGCGTACGGGCGCAAGCGGGCGCTGGAGCTGGCCATCGCCCTCGCCCTGGACCCGAAGGTGCTGCTGCTCGACGAGCCGACCGCCGGAATGGGCCTGGAGGACGTCGACCGCACCGTCGAACTGGTCGCGCGGGTCCGGCGGGGCCGGACGGTGGTGCTGGTCGAGCACAACATGAGCGTGGTCGGGCGGCTCGCCGACACCGTCACCGTCCTGCAGGCCGGCAAGGTCCTCGTCGAGGGCCCGTACGAGCAGGTGCGCGCCGACGAGCGCGTGATCACCGCCTACCTGGGAGCCGCCGATGCTGCGCATTGAGAACCTGTCCGCCTGGTACGGCGAGGCGCAGGTGCTGCGGGAGGTCAGCCTGGACGTCGCCGCCGGCGAGGTGGTCACCCTCGTCGGGCGCAACGGCGCCGGCAAGTCCACCCTGCTGCGCTGCGTGATGGGCCTGCACGCCGGCCAGCGCGGCCGGATCGAGCTGGACGGGCGGGACGTCGGGAGGCTGGCCGCGTACCGGCGGGCGCGGTTGGGGCTCGGCTGGGTCCCCGACGACCGGGGCAGCTACGCCACGCTGAGCGTGACGGAGAACCTCACCCTGCCGCCGACCGTCGGGCCCGACCCGTGGTCGCTGGAGCGCGTGTACGAGGCGTTCCCCGCCCTGCACCAGCGGCGGGACTCGGCCGCCACCATGCTCTCCGGCGGCGAGCAGCAGATGCTCGCGCTGGCCCGGGTGCTGCGGATGGGCGCCCGGCTGCTGCTCTGCGACGAACCGACCGAGGGGCTCTCGCCGCTGCTCGTGCAGCAGGTCGGCGACCTCCTGCGCGAGGCCAAGCGGCACGGGGTGACCGTGCTGCTGGTCGAACAGAACCTGCACTTCGCCACCGGCGTCGCCGACCGGCACTACCTGCTGGCCGAGGGACGCGTCGTGGAGGCGATGGACAACTCCGAGGTGCGCTCCCGGGAACGGGAGCTGCTGTCGTACCTCGGCATCTGAATTCCGATTCGACGACCCGCGCGGCGCGCGGGATGGAGGGATGGGCATGCGTAGGACGGTGGGTGTGGCCGCCGCTTCGGCGGCGGCGATGGTGCTGGTCGCCGGCTGCGGCGGCGGTGGTCCCCAGGCGGGCGGGGACCAGAAGCTGACCGGCGGCAAGATCGTGCTGGGCGTGCTGAACGACCAGTCCGGCGCGTACTCCGAACTGTCGGGCAAGAACTCGGTCAAGGCCGTGGAGATGGCCATCGCCGACTTCAAGGCGAAGCACGGCGACAAGGCGGTGACGAAGGACATCACCGTGGAGACCGCCGACCACCAGAACAAGCCGGACATCGCCAACACCAAGGCCCAGGAGATGTACGACCGCCAGGGCGTCGACCTGATCCTCGACGTGCCCACCTCGTCGGCGGCGCTGCGGGTGGCCGACGTGGCGAAGGAGAAGAGGAAGCTCTACTTCAACATCGGCGCCGCGACCACCGACCTGACCGGCAAGAGCTGCAACAAGTACACGTTCCACTACGCGTACGACACCTACATGCTGGCCAACGGAACGGGCAAGGTCACCACCGAGCAGGTCGGCAGGAACTGGTACATCCTCTACCCGAACTACGCCTTCGGCCAGGACATGGAGAAGAGCTTCACCACCGCCATCACCGCCGCCGGCGGGCAGGTCGTCGGCAAGGACGGGGCGCCGTTCCCGAACACCAGCGGCGACTTCTCCACCTTCCTGCTCAAGGCGCCGACGCTCAACCCGAAGCCGCAGGTGCTCGGCACCATGCAGGCCGGCGCGGAGCTGGTCAACGTGGTCAAGCAGTACAACGAGTTCAAGCTGCGTGACAAGGGCGTCGGGCTGGCGGTCGGCCTGATGTTCATCACCGACATCCACTCGCTCACCCCGGCCGCGCTCGCCGGTACCACCTACACCGACGCCTGGTACTGGAACTCCGACCAGCAGAACCGCGAGTTCGCCGACCGGTTCCAGAAGGAGACCGGCACCCGGCCGTCCTTCGCGCACGCGGCCAACTACTCCGCCGCGATGCAGTACCTGGAGGCCGCGCAGGCCGCCGGCACCGACGACGCCGACGCGATCGTCAAGGAGTTGGAGGGCAAGGAGGTCAACGACGTCTTCCTGCGCAACGGCAAGTTCCGCGCCGAGGACCACCGGGTCATCCACGACGCCTACCTCGCCCAGGTGAAGCCGCAGTCCGAGGTCAGTGAGCCGTGGGACTACGTCAAGGTTCTCAAGACCATCCCCGCCGCCGAGGCGTTCCGCGCCCCGTCGGCGGACTGCAAGATGTGACCAGGGCATGACCAGCTTCTTGCAGAACACGTTCAACGGGTTGGTGAGCGGGGCGTTCTACGCCCTGCTCGCCCTCGGGCTCGCCGTCATCTTCGGCATGCTGCGGGTGGTCAACTTCGCCCACGGGGCGTTCTACATGCTGGGCGCCTTCGGCGCGTACGTGCTGCTCACCGAGGCGGGCGTGCCGTTCTGGGCGGCGTTGGTGATCATGCCGGTGGGGCTGGCCCTGGTCGGCATGGCCCTGGAGCGGGCCTTCATCCACCGGCTCACCCGGCTCGACCCGCTCTACAACTTCCTGCTCACCTTCGGCCTGACGCTCATCCTCCAGGACCTGGTGAAGCTCCGCTACGGCGTGCAGTCCAGCCCGTACGAGACCCCGTCCGCGCTCAGCGGATCGGTCGACTTCGGACTCTTCGACTTCCCCACCTATCGCGTCTTCATCCTCGGCTTCGCGCTCGCCGTCTGCGCCGGCGTCTGGTGGGTGCTCACCCGCACCCGGATCGGCATGGTGGTCCGGGCGTCGACCGAGCGGCCCGAGCTGACCCGGGCGTTCGGCATCGACGTCGGGCGCTGGGTCACCCCGGTCTTCGGCTTCGGCATCGGCCTCGCCGGGCTGGCCGGGGTGCTGGCCGCGCCGATGCGGGCCGTGAACCCGCTGATGGGCGCCGACCTGATCATCGTGGTCTTCGCGGTGGTGGTGATCGGCGGGCTGGGCTCGATCTTCGGGTCCGTCGCCGCCGGCTTCGGCATCGGCCTGGTGCAGGCGTGGGGCGAGGCGTACCTGTCCGACTTCCCGATCGTGTCGCAGACGATCGTCTTCATCGTGATGGCCGCCGTGCTGCTCTGGCGCCCGGCCGGGCTGTTCGGCCGTGAGGAGGCACCGGCATGACGAGCACCGTCGACACCGGGACCGACGCCGGTCGCCCGGCGCCGAGGTCCGGGCTGGTCGCCGTGACCCGGGCCCCCGGCTGGGTCCGGTACGCGCTGCTCGCCGTCGGGCTGCTGGTGGCGTTCTGGCTGCCCAACGGGCTCTATCCGGCGGTGGCGGTGGACATCCTCTGCTGGGCGTTGTTCGCCGTCGCCGTGGACCTGCTGCTCGGCTTCACCGGGCTGATGTCCTTCGGACACGCGGCCTTCTGGGGCGCCTCCGCGTACGTCACCGGGTTGACGGCCATCCACCTCGGCCTGCCGTTCCCGGCGGCCGTGCTGGCCGGGGCGCTCGCGGCGGCCGTGCTCGCGGTGCCGATCGGCTACCTGGCGGTGAAGCGGACGGGCATCTACTTCGCCATGGTCACCCTGGCGTTCGCGCAGATGGTCTACTACGTCGCCAACGAGTGGCGCTCGGTCACCCGAGGCGAGAACGGCCTGCAGGGCGTGCCCCGCGAGCTGTTCGGGCTGGACCTGACCGACGACTACTACTTCTACTACGCGATCCTGCCGATCGTGCTGCTCGGGCTGGCCGCCGCCTGGCGGATCGTGCACTCGCCCTTCGGGCGGGTGCTGGTCGGCATCCGCGACAACCCGGCCCGCGCCCGCGCGCTCGGCTACCCCGTGCACCGCTACAAGCTGACCGCGTTCGTGCTGTCGGGCTTCATCGCCGGGCTCGGTGGCGGGCTGTTCGCCGTCGGCCACCGCTTCGTCTCCCTCGACGTGCTGCACTGGACCACCTCCGGCAAGGCGGTCATCGTGGTGGTGCTCGGCGGCATCGGCACACTCTGGGGCGGGGTGCTCGGCGCGGGCATCCTGGTCCGCCTGGAGGACTGGCTGTCGTTCTCCGGGTTCGAGGCGATCGGCCTGGTCACCGGCGGGATCTTCGTCCTCGTCGTCCTGGTGTTCCGGCGCGGCATCTGGGGCAGCGCCGCCGCCCTGGCGACGCGCTGGGCGGCGTCCCGCCGCCGGTAGTCGCACCCGGGCGCATCCATCCGCGGCCCTCCCGACGAACCCCCGGGTAGTGAACGTCTACCCGGGGGTACGTCTGGTGCTGACAGATCCCATGCCGGTCGGGGCCGTCGAGACCGCGCGAAAGCGGTTGTCGCTGGCCGCCGAGGACCTCGACGCCAACCGGGTCGCCGCGCTCGTCGTCGAGGTGGCCGACGAATGGGGCGCGGCGGCGCTGTGGGAACAGGTCTGCGTGCCGATGCTGGCCGCACTGCCCGGGCACACCGCCATCGAGGTCGCCGTCGAGCACGCCCTCGCCGAGGGCGTCCGCGTCGGCCTGGACGTGTTCCGGCGCGTACCGGGCCGTCCCCTGCCCACCGGCGGCGTGCTGCTGGCCGGCGCGGAGCAGGAGACGCACTGCCTCGGCCTGCACGCGCTGGCCGCCGCGCTGCGCGAGCGGTTCCGGGGCAGCCTGCTGCTCGGGCCGGCACTGCCGTGGACGGCGCTCGCCAGCGCCGCCCGTCGGGTCCGCCCGCGCATCGTCGTGGTCTGGGCGCAGACGCCGGTCACCGGGCGCGCGTACCGCCTGGTGCGCTTCGCCCGCGACTTCCCGGCGATCCGGGTGTACGGCGCCGGCCCGGGCTGGATCGAGCCGCTCGCCGCGCCGGCGACCCGACTGTCCACGCTGCCCGCCGCCGTCACCGCCTGCGCCGCGCCGCCGTCACCGCCAGTGCCGCTCCTGCCCTGACGGGGGCGTGGGGGCGACACCACGTCCCCGCCGACGGACCAGGCACCATCAGCCCGTGCGACTACTTACCGCCGAGGAGTTCACCGCCACGATCGGCACACCACCGACGCCGGTGAACGTCGATGAGTCTGCTCCGTTCGACTTCTGGCCCTACTTCGACGCCATCCCCCGCGAGGACCTCGGTGGGCACGACTTCAGCAACGAGGAAGTCACCCACGTGTGGCAGATGCCGGACGGGACGCATCAGCACGTCCTCATCGCCTGCGACACCCCGAACGTGTTCCTGGCGCTCGTGCTCGACCTTCGGACGGCATCGGTGGCCGGGCACCACGTACTCGACCTCAACCAGATCTACGGGCTCAGCCAGCCGTCCGCCCCTGACGAAGGGTAGAGCGTCCGCTCCGGCTGCCCACCCGCTCGCCTCCGGCTGCCCACCAGCCCGTCGGCTTCGGCCGCCGTCCGCCAGGAACCTGACGTCGAGTCCTCGCGGGATGGCCGACGGTGGACGTGCCGCTGGCCGGCACCCCGTGTTCGGGTGCCGGCCAGCGATCCCCCTTGTGGTGGAAAGTCTGTGTCAGCTGTTCCAGTGCTCGGTGACGAGGTCGGCGGCCTGCTGCTCCCACTGGGCGTAGTGGTCGGGGTAGGCCGACACCTGCACGGTCTGGGCGGCCTTGGTCAGGGGCATGTCCTGCCATCC